>JAJXUY010000465.1 GCA_021782525.1 Acidobacteriota bacterium
ACTACGGCGGCGTGATCCTCGACACCCGCAACGACGGCCGCACCGCCGTGCTCTTCCTCGCGACGCCGCGCGGGGTCGAGTACGACTCGGTGAGCAACGACGCCACCGGCAACGAGGACGCCTCGCCCGACTTCTACTGGGACGCCGCGGGGCGGATCACGAGCGACGGCTGGGTGCTCGAGATCCGCATCCCGTTCTCCTCCCTGCGCTACACCGGGAGCGGGCCGCAGAACTGGGGGATCATGCTGTTCCGCAACTACCCGCGCGAGTTCCGCTACCAGTTCTTCTCGATGCCGCTGCCGCGCGGCAGCAGCTGCTTCGTCTGCCACGCCAACCCGCTGGTCGGCCTCGACGGCCTCCCCTCGGCCGAACACCTGGTCGTCGCCCCCTACCTCTCCGTCAAGCGGGACGCGGCCTCGAGCGGCGATCTCGGGACACCGCTCGTCAACGGGCCGACCGACCTGACCGGCGGCGTCGACGTCAAGTGGCTCCCGAACCCCGACAACGCTCTCGACGCCACGATCAACCCGGACTTTTCGCAGGTCGAGTCGGACGTGGCGCAGATCTCGGCCAACGAACGGTTCGCGCTCCTGTACCCCGAGAAGCGACCGTTCTTCCTCGAGGGGAGCGAGCTCTTCGCGACCCCGATCCAGGCGGTGTACACGCGGGCGATCACCTCGCCGCGCTGGGGGGTGCGCGCGACGGGGAAGAGCGGAGACACGGCGTACACCGTGCTCGCCGCCGACGACCGCGGCGGCGGCAGCGCGATCATCCCCGGTCCGGACGCCTCTTCGTTCGCCAACCAGGACTTCGCCTCACGCGTCGCGGTGGCGCGCCTGCGCCGCGACCTCGGCCCCTCGTTCGTGAGCTTCCTCGCGACCGACCGTGAGATCGCCGGCGGCGGGTCGAACCGCGTCTTCGGCCCCGATTTCCAGTGGCGCCCGAACGGAGCCGACACGGTCACCGGGCAGGTCCTGTTCAGCACCAGCCGCACCCCGAACCGGCCCGACCTCGCCGCGGAGTGGGACGGTCGCTCCCTCTCGGGCGGCGCCGCCGACGTCTGGTGGTCGCACAGCACCCGTCACTTCGACGCCTCGGCCGAGGTCAAGGCGTTCGGCGACGGGTTTCGCGCCGACGACGGCTTCGTCCCCCAGGTCGGTTTCCGCGAGACGTATGCCGAGCTCGGGTACAGCTGGCTGCCGACCGGCTTCTTCTCGCGCGTCCGCGTCTTCGCCCTCACCGACCCGATGTGGGCCGACGGCGGGCGCCTGCGCACTCTGGTCGCCGCCGGCGTCGCCACCGAGGGGCGCTGGAACTCGTTCGCCAAGCTCTGGGTCTACGCCGACCGCTGGCGCGTCACGGTTCCCGGCGTCGCACCCGCGTCCGCGCCGATGATCCCGCAAACTCAGCTCCGCTTTCAGCTGCAGGCGACGCCTTCGCAGGCGATTTCGGGGATCTCCCTCGAAGGGTGGTTCGGCGAGCAGATCGACTTCGCCAACGCCCGCCCCGGGCGCGGCGCGACGCTCACGCTCGCCCTCTCGTCCCGCACCACCGACCACCTCGCGCTCCGGCTCGACGCCGAGCGTCGCTGGATCGACGTTCGCCCCGACGGCGGCGGCCCCCGGCAGCGGCTGCTCACGGCCCAGGTCGAGCGCCTGAAGGCGACCTACACGTTCAACGCCCGCAGCTACGTGCGCCTGATCGGCCAGTACGAGCGCACCGACAGCGACCCGGCGCTGTTCCGCTCCGCCGTCGACGCCCACTCGGGCTCGCTCACCGGCTCCGCCCTGCTGGCCTACAAGCTGAACTGGCAGAGCGTGCTGTTCCTCGGCTACGGCGACGAGCGCACGATCGACGCCGCCGGCGAGCTGCAACGCTCCGGCCGACAGTTCTTCCTCAAGGCGTCGTACGCGATGCAGTGGTAGCCGGGCCTCGCGCTACGATACCTTCGTGATTCGCCTCCTTGCGGCCTGCCTGGCGCTGCTGCTGGCGCCGGCGCTGGCTGTCCCCGCCGTTGCGGGCCAGCCGTGGGTCATCACGACGCCGGTCACGGTCACCGCGCCGATCGAGGTCGGCGACGTGCTCGTCGGCGACGGTGGTTCGCTCACCGTCTCCGGTGTGCCCGCTCCCGGCTTCCGTCTCGCCGGCAACCTCGTCGTGGTCGGGCATGGACAGGTCATGTTCACCGATTCGGTGGTGCAGGTGATGAGCACCTTTCACGGCCAGTACGCCGTGATCGCCGGCGACGAGGGCACGCTCTCGATCGAGCGCTGCGACTACCGCATCCCGAACGCGGTGCAGCACGCGATCATCGCGACCGGCACGGCGCGCGTCACGATCGCCGACACGACGTTCCCCTCCGTGCAGCTGCTTGCGACCGGGCAGGGCGCGCTCGACGCCGAACGCCTCGACGGCCACTTCGAAGTCATCCTGCAGCAGTCCGCCGCGGTCACGCTCGCCGACATCCCGCACACCCCGGGCGGCGGCTCGCTGTGGGTGTGGCCCGAGTTTGGGCCCGGCTCGACCGCGGTGTACTCGCCGCCGTTGCCGGGGTTCATCGCCGCCTGGTCGTTCCCGCCGGCCGGGGCGAGCGGGATC
>JAJXUY010000466.1 GCA_021782525.1 Acidobacteriota bacterium
CAGCCCCATGAGGAGGTGGCCGTCGCCGTCGAGGGCGACGACCCGCTCCATGCGCGTCATCGCGAGGCCGAGCGCGATCGAGGCGACCTGCCCCATCGAGCCGACCATGTAGAACGTCCGCGCCCGGTCGAGGCTGCGGTACGCCTCGCGCGAGATCGCCCCATCCGCCGCCACGACGATGTCCTCGTCGGCGAGCAGCGGCAGGACCAGTGCGACGGCCTCGGCGCGGGTCACGAGTCCGCTCCCTGGCCGACCAGCAGCACAGCGGGGCGGCGCTCGCGCTCGGCCGCGGCGACGAGCCAGCCGGCGTCGGCCGCCTCCGCGCCCGGGCGCGCCTCGGACCACGGGATCCCGAACAGGTCGAGCAGCTCCCGCGTCCGCTGGCCGAGCACGCGGTGCTCCTCGAAGTCGGCCGGGGCGCCGCGGTCCGACACCACCATCGCGAGCGGGACGCCGTAGATCAGGTGCAGCGAGGCGAGGACCTCGAGGCAGTAGCCGAGGCCCGAGTTCTGCATCGCGGCGGCGGCGCGCGTGCCGCCGAGCCAGGCGCCGACGCACGCCGCCACGGCGTGGTCCTCGCGCACGGCGGGGAGGAACGCGGACGCCGGCAGCCCGGCGCACCCGGCGAAGAACGTCTTGAGGTAGGAGCACGGCACGCCAGCGACGAAGCCCACGCCTTGGGCGAGCAGAGCGTCGAGGCGGCGCGATGCGGTCACCTGCGCGCCTCGGGCACGAGGACCTCGGTGTCCGGTTCGGAGTCCGGGGTGATCTGCGGGCCGCTCTTGAGGTCCTCGCGGATGATCAGCTCGAGGAACATGTCGCGCACGCCGGCCTTGCCGCGCCGCTTGTAGATCTGAGCGACGTCGCGCGCCGACAGCTTGATGCCGGTCATCGCCTCGAGGTACTGGGTGAACACCCGCGGGCGCGACAGGAAGCTGACGACCAGCAGCAGCAGCAGGACGCCGACCGCTGCCACGAGATACGCCACCATCTGCGTGGACATTTCAATCATCCGTGACCGCCTCCTCGCCGTCCCCCACGTGCGTCGCGTCGACCTCGCCGAAGTACTCGGGCGGCACCAGCACCTCCCGCCCGCGCGAACCCTGCGACGGCCCGACGAGGCCTTGCTGCTCCATCATATCGAGAAGCCGCGCCGAACGCGCGTAGCCGAGGCGCATCTTGCGCTGGATGTACGAGGCCGAGGCCTTGCGCGAGCCGACGACGAGGCGCGCGGCCTGGTCGTACATCGGGTCGTCCCACTCGGTCTCGCCGCCGAGCCCGGCCCCCGGCTCCGGCTCGGACAGCACCTCGGGGTCGAACTCGGGCTTGCCCAGGCGGCGCAGGTGTTTGAGCACGGTCAGGATCTCGTCCTCGCGGACGAGGCAGCCGTGGAGGCGTACCGGCCGCGAGGTGCCGGCCGCCAGATAGAGCATGTCGCCCATCCCGAGCAAGCACTCGGCGCCCTCGGTGTCGAGGATCGTCCGCGAGTCGAACCGCGTGCGCACCTTGTAGGCGATGCGGCAGGGGAAGTTGGCCTTGATCACGCCGGTGACGATGTCCACGCTCGGGCGCTGCGTCGCGAAGAGCAGGTGGATCCCGACCGCGCGCGCCATCTGCGAGAGGTGGCCGATCGAGTCCTCGACCTCGCTGGCGCAGGTCATCATCAGGTCGGCGAGCTCGTCGATGATGATCACGATGAACGGCAGCGGGCGCAGCTCAACCGTCCCCGCGTTCTCCGCCGCGACCCTGCGCGCCTCGCTGTCGCCGAGCAGCGCGTTGTACTGCGTCAGGTTGCGCACCTTGCAGGCGGCGAGCAGCGCGTAGCGCTCGCGCATCTGGCGCACGGCCCAGCGCAGGGCGCGGGCCGCTTCCTTGGGGTCGGAGATGATCGGCGTCAGGAGGTGGGGGAGCTTCTCGTACATCCCGAGCTCGACCTGCTTGGGGTCGATGAGGATGAAGCGCACGTCGCCCGGCGTCGCCTTGAACAGGATCGACATGATCATCGCGTTGATGCCGACGCTCTTGCCGGATCCGGTGAAGCCGCCGATGAGGAGGTGCGGCATGCGCTGCATGTCGGCCACGAACGGCCGCCCGTGGATGTCCTTCCCGAGCGCCAGCGTGAGCGGCGAGGCGGAGTGGACGAACTTCGACGACTCGATGATCTCGCGCAGCACGATCGTCTGGCGCTCGGGGTTGGGGACCTCGATCCCCACCGTCGCCTTGCCGGGGATGCGCTCGATGCGCACCGCCTCGACCTGGAGGCCGAGGGCGAGGTCCTCCTCGAGGCGGACGACCTGCGCGTACTTGACCCCCGCCGCCGGCCGGAACTCGTAGGTGGTGATGACCGGCCCCGGCAGCACGTCCTCCACCTTGCCGTCGACCCGGAACTCCTGGCACTTCGCCTCGACGTGCTCGCGCATCGCCACGAGCTGCCGCGGGTCGAGCTCCGGGGCCGGCGGGGGCAGCGCAAGCATCGTCTTCTCCGGCAGCGCCGAGATCGGCGCCTCGGGGAAGTCGAACGCCTCCTGCACCGCGACCGGCTCGACCCGACGCGCCGGCGGGCGCGCCGGCCGCGGCGGCGGGGCGGGGCGTTCC
>JAJXUY010000467.1 GCA_021782525.1 Acidobacteriota bacterium
TTGCGCGTCCCAGCGCGTGGTGTTCGGCTCCGCCTCGCGGGGGACGAGGTGCAGCGGAAACGCCTCGTCGTGAGGGACGGGCTCGTGTCCGCGCAGGAGCCGCCCGGCGCGGACATTGGCGCGCTGGACGTTGTCCGCCGCGTCGAGGATCAGCGCCGGCAACGGCAGGAGGTTGAGCAGGTACGCCGCGTCGGGCGTCGCCGGCGGCGGCGGCGTCATCCCGAGCTGGCGCGCCACCTCGCTCGCCGGGAGGCGGGAAAGACGGTGCACGAGCAGGTGCGCGGTCAGCGTGGCGAGCGCCAGCAGCTCGTCGGGGGCCGGCTCGTAGAACGCCGCCTTGAGCACGGCGGGCTCCGAGCCCGGGGTCGCCACGAAGACGGGGTACGCGGCCAGCCCGCGCACGCCGGCCGACTCGATCAGCGGGCGCGCCTCGCGCAACTCGGCGGCGCCAAGATCGCGGGTGATGTACGGCGCCCCCGTCCGGCGCACCTCGCGGAGCTCCGGGTAGCGCTCGGACTCGACCACGACGTCGAGCGTCTCGTGGCCGGCCGAGCTGGCGAACACCCGCCAGCGCCCGGCCGTCTCCGGCGTCAGCACGGAGACCCGGGCCGCGGCGACCATCCGGGCGAGGCCGGCGAGCGCCGAGTGCAGGATCGCCGCGACCTCAACTCGCGCCAGCAGCTCGATCGCCACCTCGCCGGCCGCCGCCGCGCCGGCCGGCGACAGCCGGGCTCGGGCGGCGCGACAGACGGGGCACTCCGGGGGATCCTGCGGCGGGAACCAGGTGACGGCGGAGATCCCTTCGAGCATAGTCTTCGCGAGCGCTGACGTCGCATCGTAGCACGGCGGCGACTGTTTCGGCGGCGACCGCAGCGGTGCGGGAGACCGTGCCGACAAGCTCGGACGCCGATCGAGGCGTGTTACGATCCGCTGCGATCGGGTCCGCGCCCGGGAGCGGCTGCGCGCGAGGGGTGGGGCCGCCTTCCCGAGACGGCTCGGAACGATCGCCGGGGGGACGTGGGCCCAGTGGTTGGCACGAGGGGGGAAAGCCGGTGACGGGCGCGATCCTGCTGGCGCTCGCTCTCGCGGGCGATCGGCCGGTCACCGCGACGCTCCCCGGCGGGGCGCGGGCCGAGTGGCACCGCGGCGAGGCCCCGGAACTCCTGGTCCTGCCGCACGCGGGCGAGGGGTGGTCGCAGCTCGCGAGCCGCCTGAGTTCGGGGGCGCGCCGCGCGCCGGAGCTGCGGGCGGCGAACGACGGCCTCGCGGCGCCGCTCGCGGGTGTCCGGGTGCGGGTGCCGTGGGGGTTGCTGCGGCCGGCGCTGCGGGTCGAGGCGGTGCACGCGCTCTTCCCCCGCGACCGCAGGGTCGCCGCCGGCTGGGAGCACACGGTCGTGGCGCCGTGGGACGGCGACGCCGAGTCGTGGTGGGAGCTGGCCGAGTGGTTCTGCGGCGAGGGCTCGCTCTACTCCGAGTTGAGCCAAGACAACCCCAGGCTCGACCTCTACCCGGAGCGCGGGACCCGGATCCTGATCCCGGTGGCGGTGTTGCTCCCCGAGTTCCGGCGAGTGCCGGCGGTGCCGGAACAGGAGGCGCCGCCTGCGGCCGTCGCCGCGGTCGCGGCGGCCCGAACGCCCACGCCGGCCGCGACGCCGCCTCCTGCCGCGCCGCGGGAGCGCTCCGCCGCCGCGCCGGCGGCCGCTGGCCAGCTCGAGTATCGCGACGGGGAGGCGATCTACCGCCTGCGGCCGGGCGAGGCGCTGTACTCGGCGGTCGTGGTGCGCTTCACCGGACAGCTGCACGCCGCCGACGTGAACGCCACGGCGCTCGAGATCGCCAGGCGCTCGGGGATCGCGGACGTGACCACGATTCCGGTCGGCTACCCGGTCCGCATCCCGTTCGACGACCTGCTGCCCGAGTTCCTGCCGGCGGGCGACCCGCGCCGGGCGGCGTGGGAGAAGAACCGCGAGGAGCTGGCGGCGATCAGGCGCGTGATCCGCGCCGCCAACCTCGACGGGATCCAGATCATCCTCGACGCCGGCCACGGCGGCGCGGACACCGGCGCGGTGGTGGACGACGTCTGGGAGAGCACCTACGTCTACGACGTCATGAGTCGGGTCAAGCGGGTGCTCGAGCAGCAGACCAAGGCGACGGTGTGGACGACCGTGAGCAACCCCGAGTTCAGCCGCGCCAACCTGGAACGCGACGTGCTCCCCAACGAGCGCGACCAGCGCCTGCTGGTGCAGCCGCCGTACGGGTTGGCCGACCCGACCACCGGCGTGCACCTGCGCTGGATCCTCGCCAACTCCCTGCTGCGGCGGCTCGAGAAGCAGCACGTCAACCCGGAGCGGGTGGCGTTCGTCTCGATCCACGCCGACTCGCTGCACCCGTCGGTTCGCGGCATGATGGTCTACGTGCCGTCGCGCGTGCTCCGCGGTTCGCGGGCGCCGTGGCAGCCGGCCTCGTACAGGTGCCGCGAAACGCGCTCGTTGTCCACGCCGCGTTTCTCGCCGGTGTTCCGCTCGCGGGCGGAGGCGCTGTCCACCCAGCTCGGGGAGGCGATCGTGCGCTCCGCCGAGCGCTTCTC
>JAJXUY010000468.1 GCA_021782525.1 Acidobacteriota bacterium
GTGGGCCGGACCCGCGGGCCGCGGCCGCGCGAGCCAGACCGCCAGCGCCACCGCCGCCATCACGACCGCCGCGATGCCGCCGGCAAGGTAGGTACGCCGGCGCCCGGAGCGGCTCGCCGCCGCAGGAGCCGGCGCCGGCGGTCCCGCGGCCCGATCCGCGGCGGGCTCGACGGTCGGCCGGAGTTCGACCCTCGGGCCGGCCTTCGTCGTCTCATCGTCGATGGCCGGTGTCGGAACGGACAGCTGCGGCAAAGAAGCAAGCTCCGGCGACGTCACCGGCATCACCGGCACGACGTGCGCCGGGGCGGTGTCCTCGCCTGGATCGGGTGCTTCGGGCACGACGGTCGGGGCGAGGGACTCGGCGGTCGCTGGTGACGGGGGTGGTTGGGGAGCGGCGTTGGGTGGGCCGCCCGCGAGCGCGAGAGAGACCGCCCGGCGAAATTCGTCGAGCGACAGCGGCTGCGCTGCTTCCGCGTGCAGCGCTTGCTCCAGCGCCGCCGCGAGCAGCGCCGGGTTCTGCAGGCGCTGGGCCACGACCGCGGGCAGCGTGACCCGTGGCGGCCCGACCGCCGACACCTCGGCGCGTAGGAGCGTGCAGCAGGCGGCCGCGAGGGCGGCCAAGTCGGCGCGTTGTTCCGCCGCGGCCGCGCCGGGCGCCGCCGCAGCCACGGAGACGCCGTGGAAGGCGGCGGTGCCGAGGCCGAGGAGGCAGACGTGCTCCACCCCGCCGCGGCGGCGGGCGAGCACGTTGTCGAGTGTGAGGTTGCCGTGCGCGACACCGGCGCGGGCGAGGACACCGAGTGCCGCTGCGATCTCGACCGTCAACCCGAGGATGCGCGCGGGGGCGGCGCCGATCAGTGCGTCGAGGCGCTCCCCATCGACGAACTCCGCCACCATGAACGCGCTGCCGTCGGGGGTGAAGCCGTGGTCGAGGAGCTTCGGGAACGCCTCACCGCCCGCCGAGGCGAGCGCTGCCATCGTCGCGAGGAAGCGCTCCTGGCCGAGCCCGAGCGTCGCGGGCGAGACCGGAGGGATCAGCTTGATCACGACCGCGGCTCCCGTCGTCGGGTCCGCGGCGCGGAACACGATCGCCGACCGACTCGACTTCAACACCCGTTCGAGACGGAAGCTCTCGGTGATCTCGCGGGGCGCGGTCTTAGGCACGGTTCGCCCTCCCGTCGTGCGCGCCCGGCCGCGGTCGGGTCGCGCGCCGGAACGTCCCGGCACGAGCCCACGCTCGACCTGTGATTGTCACTTAATTAGTCTAACAGACAGCTACTGGCCTACCCCGGCAAGGCCGTGACCGCCGTCACCCGAAGAACCGTCGGGCACGGCTTGTGGCGGATCGTAAACTAAGACTAGGAACCAGGGACGATGCACCGGCGTCATCGCGCCGGCGGCCATTCACGGGGCGGCTTTTGCGCGCGGCCGGATGAGAGCCTGGAGGAGCGGCGGTGACGGAGCCGGACGGGGGCGGCGGACCTCTCGAACGCGGTCGCATCGAATCGGCGCGTCTCTGGCCGGTCGCGGTGGCGCTCGCGGCGCTGATCTGGGTCGCCCGGCTCGCGGCTCAGTTGGCCCTCCCTGGAGGCGCCGTCTCGGAACCGGTCAACGCGAGGTTCGGGGCGGCGATCCCGTTGCTGGTGGCGATCGTCATGCTCTGGGCCGCATGGCGGATGCGTGCCCGGGCCGCCCCGGCCGGGGCGTGGTGGCTGCTGGCGGCCGCCTACCTGTGCTACGCGGCCGGCGAGGTGCCGTACGCGGTTTTCGGGATGGGCCTGACGCAGGGACCGTTGGCACACGCGGGAACCGTTGCCTATCTGCTCTTCTACGTCCTCTTCCTCGCCGCCGCGCTACGGCTTCCGGCGGCGCCGCTGCAGGCGCACGAGCGGCTCAAGCTGGCGCTCGACACTGGGATCGTCCTGGCTGCGGCCGGGCTCGTGGAGTGGACGCTGCTGCTGGAGCCCACCGTACGGCGGCCGGGTTTCGATCCGATACGAGTCGTGCTCACGGGCACTTTCCCTGTCGGCGACCTGTTGCTCCTCTGGGCTCTGCTCGAGATCCTCCTGCGCCGTCGCGAGCCGGGGACGCGGCCCGTCCACGCCCTCCTGGCGGGAGCCGCCGCGCTCCTCATCGTGACCGACGTCCTCTGGGGCCGTCGACTCCTCCTCTTCGACACCGCCTACGACTGGGCGCTCGGTCCGGGTTGGGCCGCGAGCCAGCTGTTGGCGGGTCTCGCCGCGGTGTGGGTGGTCGCGCGGCCGCGTCCGAGCGCACCGGCCGTGGCGGAGGGCCACGGGGAGGCGGCATCACGCGCCTCGATGTACCTGGCCGACGCCTGCGTCGGCGTTGCGGCTGCCGTGCTGGTCCTCCGCGAGCCGAAGGGCGCGATGTCTGTGAGCACGTGGATCGCGGTCGGCGTTGGGGCGTTGGTCACGGCGCGCCATCTTCTCGGCATGCACGAGGGCAGCCGGCTCAACCTGCAGCTGCAGGCCGCCAACGAGAACCTCGAGAGCAAGGTCCGTAAACGGACGGGCGAGCTGAATCAGGCCAACGCCGAGCTGCTCGCCGAAGGCGGGCGGCACC
>JAJXUY010000020.1 GCA_021782525.1 Acidobacteriota bacterium
TCCTCTCCGTGGTGGACGATTTCAACCGCTGGCTCGACGCCCGCGTCGGCCTGGCCCGCCGCGAGGCCGACCGGTTCGCAACCTGGGCCGAGGTCGAGGCGCTCATCGCTCCCGCCCAGGCCGAGCCGACACACAAGGAGAACTGAGATGGGTACAACTTCCGCGGCCTATAGATCGATCCTGGCACTTGTCGCCATCGCGGCGCTGACCGCTCTCGTAGTCGGTTGCGGCGGCGCGGCCACCCCGGGCGTTCGCTACCACTGCCCGATGCACCCCACCTTCATCGCCGACAAACCCGGCGACTGCCCGATCTGCGGCATGCGCCTGGTGCCGATGAGCAAGACACCAGTCCCGGACCCGAAGCCCCGTGCCCCGGAGAGCGGGCGGCGCATCCTCTACTACCGCAGCCCGATGAACCCAAGCGTCACCTCCCCGGTGCCGATGAAGGACGAGATGGGGATGGACTACGTCCCGGTCTACGCGGACGAGGCGGCGCCCGGGCCTCCGGCTGCCGCGCCACCGGTTGCGGCCGGCGCTCCGAAACCGGCGCCCAGGACCGCTGGCGAGAAACGGCGCATCCTCTACTACCGCAGCCCGATGAACCCAAGCGTCACCTCCCCGGTGCCGATGAAGGACGAGATGGGAATGGACTACGTGCCGGTCTACGCCGACGAGGTGCAGCAGCCGTCGTCCTCGTCGGTTCCGGGCCTGGCAACCATCCAGCTCACCCAGGAAGGGATCCGACTGGCCGGTGTGCAAACGGCGCCGGCGGTGGAAGAGAGCCTGGCCCACACGATTCGCACGGTCGGCACCGTGACTGCCGACGAGACGCGCATCCGGCACTTCCACACCCGGGTCACCGGTTTCGTGACGAAGCTCTACGTCAACTTCACCGGGGAGTTCGTGAAGAAGGGCGAGCCTGTCCTCTCGCTGTACTCCCCGGAGCTGCTCGCGAGCCAGGAGGAGCTGCTGCGCGCCCGCGACGCCCAGAAGCGCTTCGCGACCTCCGACCTGCAAGAGGTGCGCAAGGGCGGCGAGGAGCTGCTCGAGGCGGCCCGCCGGCGCCTCCGTCTCTTCGACGTCCCGGAGGGGTTCATCGACCAGGTGGAACGCACCGGCGCCCCGCAGCGCGACGTGACGCTGCTCGCCGACTCGACCGGGTACGTGACCTCGAAGGGGATCTTCCAGGGGCAGCAGGTGGATCCCTCGATGATGGACCTGTTCACGATCACCGACCTCTCGCACGTCTGGGTCGACGCCGAGTTCTACGAGTACGAGGCGAGCCTCCTCCACCTCGGCCAGGAGGCCCGCGTCACCCTTGCGTACGACCCCGCGCTCGCCCTGACCGGCCACATCGCCTACATCTACCCCACCCTCGACGCCGCGACGCGAACCGTGACGGTGCGCTTCGATTTCGCCAACCCGGGCCTGAAGCTGAAGCCCGGCATGTTCGCCAACGTCGAGCTGGAGACCGGCGGCGAGCGCGGCGTCGTGATCCCCGACTCCGCGATCATCTACACCGGCGAGCGGCAACTCGTCTTCGTGAGCCTCGGCGGCGGGCGGTTCGAGCCCCGCCAGGTTCGCGTCGGCGTGCGCGGCGAGGGCAAGGCGCTCGTCCTCTCCGGCGTGGCGGCGGGCGAGCAGGTGGTCGTCAAGGCGAACTTCCTCCTCGATTCCGAGTCGCAGCTGCGCGCCGCGATCGCGGCCGCGAGCGCAGGGGAGAAGAAGCCATGATCAAGAGGATCATCGAATTCTCCGCCCGCAACCGCGCCCTCGTCCTGCTCGGCGTGGCGGTCGTCGCGGTGTTCTCCTGGATCATCCTCAAGAGGATCCGCCTCGATGCCCTGCCCGACCTGTCGGACACCCAGGTGATCATCTACTCGCGCTGGGACCGCTCTCCCGACATCATCGAGGACCAGGTCACCTACCCGATCATCTCGGCGCTGCTCGGCGCCCCGCGCGTGAAGGCGATTCGGGGTTTCTCCGACTTCGGGTTCTCGTACGTCTACGTCATCTTCCAGGACGGCACCGACATCTACTGGGCGCGCTCGCGCGTCCTCGAGTACCTCTCCAAGATCCAGCAGCGCCTGCCGCAGGGGGTACGGACCGAACTGGGCCCCGACGCGACCAGCGTCGGCTGGGTGTTCGAGTACGCCCTCGTGGACAGGTCCGGCACGCACTCGCTCGACGAGCTGCGCACGTACCAGGACTGGACGCTGCGCTACGCCCTGCAGGCCGTCCCGGGTGTCGCCGAGGTGGCGTCGCTCGGCGGCTACGTCAAGCAGTACCAGATCACCGTGGACCCAAACCGGCTAGCCGCGTTCCACATCCCGCTCAGCCAGGTGATCGACGCGGTGCGCCAGTCCAACAACGAGGTCGGCGGCCGCCTGCTTGAGTTCTCCGGCACCGAGTACATGGTGCGCGGGCGCGGCTACGCGCACTCGCTCGCGGACTTCGAGAAGATCGTCGTCAAGGTCGGCAATGACGGTGTCCCCGTCTTGCTGCGCGACATCGCCCACGTCCAGCTCGGTCCGGAGATGCGGCGCGGCGTCGCCGACCTCGACGGCCTCGGCGACCACGTCGGCGGCATCGTCGTGATGCGCTACGGGGAGAACGCCCTCAACGTCATCAACCGGGTCAAGGAGAAGCTGCAGGAGATCGGCCCGTCGTTGCCGAAAGGGGTCGAGGTGGTCACGACGTACGACCGCTCCGACCTCATCCAGCGCGCGATCCACACGCTCACGCACGAGCTGACGGTCGAGATGATCATCGTCGCCCTCGTGATCCTGCTCTTCCTCTGGCACATCCCGTCGGCGCTGGTGCCGATCGTCACCATCCCCCTGTCGGTCCTGCTCGCGTTCATCCCGCTGTACATGATGGGGGTCACGGTCAACATCATGTCGCTCGCCGGCATCGCGATCTCGATCGGGGTGCTCGTGGACGGTGCGATCGTCGAGGTGGAGAACGCCTACAACAAGCTCCAGCAGTGGGACGCCAGCGGAAGGCACGGCGACTTCCACCTGGTGCGCCTCGAAGCGCTCAAGGAGGTCGGCCCCTCGGTCTTCTTCTCCCTGCTGGTGATCGCGGTGGCGTTCCTGCCGGTGTTCGCGCTGGTGGACCAGGAAGGCCGCCTGTTCAGACCGCTCGCCTACTCCAAGACCCTGGCCATGGCGATCGCATCGCTGCTCGCAATCACGCTCGACCCCGCGATGCGGATGCTGTTCACGAGAATGGACCCGTTCTCGTTCCGGCCGCGCTGGCTCGCGCGGCTGGCGACGAAGACGGTGGTGGGGACCTACTACCCCGAGGAAAAACACCCGATCAGCCGCGTTCTGTTCGCGGTGTACGAGCCGGCGTGTCGGTTCGTGCTGCGCCACCCGAAGGCCGTCATCGCGGGCGCGGTGGGGATCGTCGCGGTCAGCGTCCCGTTCTACTTCAAGCTCGGCTCGGAGTTCATGCCGCCGCTCAACGAGGGGACGCTCCTGTACATGCCGAGCACGATCCAGCCCGGGGTCTCGGTGCAGCAGGCGCTCGACTTGCTGCAGACGCAGGACCGCGTCCTCAAGTCGTTTCCCGAGGTGGTGCGCGTGTTCGGCAAGGCGGGGCGCGCCGACACCGCCACCGACCCCGCGCCGTTCTCGATGATGGAGACCACGATCATCCTCAAGCCGGAGAGCGAGTGGGAGGCGAAGCCCCGCTGGTACTCGTCGTGGGCTCCGGGTTGGCTGAAGTCGGCGTTGCGCCCGGTCTGGCCCGACCACATCTCGTGGCAGGAGCTGGTCGACAAGATGGACCGGGCGCTGCAGATCCCCGGCGTGTCGAACGCGTGGACGATGCCGATCAAGGCACGCATCGACATGCTCTCGACCGGCGTTCGCACCCCGATCGGCATCAAGATCTTCGGCGCCAACCTGAAGGAAATCCAGCATATCGGCGAACAGATCGAAACATTGCTGCGCACCGTCCCGGGAACGCGCAGCGTGTTTGCCGAGCGCGTCACCGGCGGGTACTTCGTCGACATCGACCCGCGCCGGGAGCAGCTCGCCCGCTACGGCCTCACGATCGGACAGCTCCAGGACGTGATCATGTCCGCGATCGGCGGCGAGAACGTCACCACGACGATCGAGGGTCGCGAGCGCTTCCCGGTCAACGTGCGCTACCCGCGTGAGCTGCGCGACAACCTCGACAAGCTGCGCCGCGTCCTCGTCGCGACCCCGACAGGCGCCCAGGTCCCGCTCGAGCAGGTCGCCCGCGTCGAGCTGGTGCAGGGCCCGGCGATGATCCGGGACGAGAACGGCTTCCTTTCCGGGTATGTCTACGTCGACATCACCGGGAGCGACGTCGGCGGCTACGTCGCGCAGGCGAAGAAGCTGGTCCGCGAGCACGTCGCGCTGCAACCGGGGTACGTGCTGCAGTGGTCCGGTCAGTACGAGAACATGATCCGCGTGCGCGAGCGCCTCAAGGTCGTGGTCCCGATCACCCTCGCGCTGATCTTCGTCCTCCTCTACGCGAACACCAGGTCCGCGTTCAAGGCGCTCGTCGTGATGCTGGCGGTGCCGTTCTCCGCGGTCGGAGCGATCTGGTTGTTCCACTTCCTGCACTACAACGTCTCGATCGCGGCCTGGGTCGGGATGATCGCCCTACTCGGTCTCGACGCCGAGACCGGCGTCTTCATGCTCCTGTTCCTCGACCTCTCCTACGGCGAATACCTGCGGCGCGGGCTGCTGCGTGCCCCCGCCGATCTCGACGAGGCGATCGTCCACGGCGCCGTCAAGCGAGTGCGGCCGAAGATGATGACGGTGGCGGCGGCGTTCATGGGGCTGTTGCCGATCATGTGGTCGACATCGGCGGGCGCCGACGTGATGAAACGGATCGCGGCGCCGATGATCGGCGGCCTGGTGACCTCGTTCCTCCTCGAGCTGCTCGTCTACCCGGCGATATACAAGCTGTGGAAACGCCACCAGGTCGTCCGGGAGGTGGCGCCGTGATCGCGCGGCCGCGAGAGCGCGACACGGTGACTACCGAGACTTTCGCGGGCGGGAGCACGGCGCCTCCTCAGACGGCCTGGGCGAGCGTTTGCAGGCGAGTGCCCCGCTGGACTGACCACGGCCAGGCAGGAGCACCGCGATGACTCAGCTTTCGGACGTCACAAACTTCCAGTCCCTCGCCGGCAAGGGAGTGGTGGGCAACAGCGGCGGCCACAAGGTGGCGATCGACAATCGCGCCCGGCGTGCATTAACGAGTCCTCGGACACTTGCTCTCTCCGATGATCCCTACGGCCGCGATGAGCCTTTCGTCCGGATCGGCGGTTGGCAACACTCTGCGGCTGCGTCGGGTGAAGCTCTAGCGATGGGCCGTGAGGTTGAAGTCCCAGCTTGAGGGGCCTCAAGGGAAAGGATGCCTGCATGAGGGAGAACGAGGAACGATCACGGCGATGGCCCTATCTTCCAGACGAAAGACGATTTCCGATGCTCCGTTGGCTTGCCGAGGCACCGTGGCTCGTGCTGGTCGTCGGACTGTTCCCGAGCGTGATCGTCGCTTTGATTGCGGTTGCGGCGCTCCCGCCGCTCCCGATCGGGCCTGGCCATGCCCGAACGTGTGCCGCGGCGGCCGCCGAGTCGTGCAGCGTGTCCTGTGGTTCGGCCTGGCGAGGGCAAACATGACGAGGCCGAGCGTCGTCGCCGCCATTGATGGTCTCGTGTCTGAGGACGACCGCGGGGCGGTGTTCAGCCCCAACCGGCGAACGGACCACCCTACCGCTGGGGTCGCTGGCCCGCCAGGAGCGGCGTCGCCACGTCGCTTTGGCCTCCGGGCGGCTCTGTACGGTGTTCTCGGCCTTGTCTTTGGCTTGGCCGTGCTCCACCCGGTCTCGATGCTCATCTTTCGCTGGCTCGACCCGCGCCTTTCGGGCTCGATGACGACTCACTCCGAGTCGTTTCTGGCGCCGTTCCTGCACGCCTTTCGGCCGGACATGGCACCGATGGGCCTCGTCTTTGGGCTGTTCAGCGCGGCGATCGCGGTGATCGACGGCATCTATCGCCTTCGCCTCGCCCAGCAGCGCGACCGTCTCGCCGCTCAGCTCCTCGTCAACCGCCGCTATCGCAATCAGGTGCTGCAACAGGCGAGCCTCCTGCGGCGGCAGAACGAGCGCCTGTCGGCGATCGAGGAGGCCAACCGCCGGCATACGCGCTTCATGGTTCACGACTTCAAGGGCCACTTGCAGATCATCAAGGGCTTCTCCGAGTTGTTGCTCAGCAAGCTCAGGCCCGATGAGGAGCCCGCCACGACCGCTGCCCTCTGTCGCATTCGCCAGCAGGCCGACAAGATGTCCGGGGCGGTGATGGACCTGCTCGAGTTCTCGCGGCTCCGGGAGTCTCCGCAACTTGAGCTACGGACCGTCGACGTCGAGCCACTCATTCGCGAGTCCGCCGCCGACGGCTGCCTACCGACCCATCTCGGGTCCGTGGAGGTTGGCCCAAGGACGGCGAGCTGCCCCGCCGTGATGGCTGATCTCTTTCTCCTGCGTCGCGTCCTCGTCAACCTCGCCACCAACGCCCTCAAACACAACCGGCCGGGCACTCACGTCGTGCTCGATGCCGAAGCAACGCCACAAGGAGACGTGGTGTTCTCGTGCGCGGATGACGGGCAGGGACTTTCCGCCGAGGTCAAGGAGCGGTTGTTCCGGGAGTTTGCCAGCGGAGATCGCTCGGTCGACCATGAGTCGACCGGGCTCGGTCTGGCGTTCTGCAAGACGGCGGTTGAAGCCCACGGCGGGCGCATCTGGTACGAGAGCCCCGGCGACCGGGGCGCACGCTTCCTCTTCACCATTCCATCCAAGCGAAAGGAGCCTGGCAATGTCTGAAGGAATACCTCCAACAGTCCTGGTTGTCGACGATGACCCCGACTTTGTCGTGTTCGTCGCCGCCGCCCTCGAGGAAGAGGGGTACAGGGTGGTGCCGGCCTGCGATGGCGTCGAGGCGCTCGAGATTGCTCGCCGAACGCCGCCCGACCTCGTAACTCTCGATCTCCAAATGCCCCGCAAGACCGGCGTGTTGTTCTATCGCCAGTTCAAAGCGGACCCTCGCCTGCGCTCGGTTCCCGTCGTGATCATCACGGGCCTCCGCCAGGCGAACTCATACACGGCACCGTTCGTCGATGCCTTCTTCGAGTTCAAAGATCCGAATATCCCCAAGCCCAACACTTTCCTCGACAAGCCGTTCACAGCGGAGAAGCTCCTCGCTGTGGTGAGAACGGTACTCGCCGCGAGCCCCGGGGCCAACACGTGAGTGCGTCTATTACAGCGGACGTAGCTATGGCGGCGGCCGGCGACCGACGGCCACAGGGCACCAAGCCAATGCGCGCCGTTGACCGGCGGTGGTTGTGCCTCGGTCACGGACCCGGAGGGTCTAGGTGAGGCGGAGAATCCTCCTCCTGCTGGCCGTCGTCGCGTTGTTGGGTTGGCCTCTAGTCGGCGGTGCCAGGACCGGATGTGGCGGCGTCACCGGGCCTGGAACGCGCGCCGCCTGTTGTTGCGGAAGCGGGGTCTGTCGTTGTCCGCTCCGGGGCAGGGCACATCCTCCGTCTGCTCCCAACTCTCAGCGGCCCCCAGCGACCAACAAGGCCGACCTGGACACCAGTTTGCTGTCGGGCGCTCTGCCGTCCATCGGCAGGGGGGCGTCTCACCCGCCTCTTTGGGAATCACCTCAGCCACGATCTGGCCGGTGGCGCCGCACCTGGCTGCGAGCACAGCGTTGCTAGCGCTAGCCTGCTAGGCAACGGTCTGCAACGGGTCACCCGGCGGCGCTGCGTCGATTGGCAGGCGGTGCGACGCGTGCCGTCCCAGAACCGATTGGTTGCGGTGTTGGAAAGGGGGTCTCGACGTGAACACGAGCCGACGTATGTGTGGTGCACTCCTGGGCGGTCTTGCCTTGATCTCCCTGGTGATCGCAGCTCCCAGCATGGGCGTGCCGATGTGGTCGCGCCGCTATGGCGTGGCGTGCACTGCTTGTCACTTCTACCCGAGTCTGCAGCTCAACGCCAATGGCCTCGACTTCCTGCGGCGAGGGCATCGCTTCGCGGGCGACTCCTCCGACAAGGACCTGTCCCACTTGATCTCGGCCCATGCGGAGTGGTCCGATGCTGTTCAGCAAGGACAGTCTACCGCCTTCACCTCGCCCGAGTTCCACCTGCACGCTGGTGGGGCGCTTTCATCGCTCTTTTCTGCGTACGTCGATGCCAACGTCAACTCTGACTTCGAGAGCAGCTACCTTCAGTTCACTACCCCGGGCGACAGTACATATTTCACCGCACGAGTCGGGAAGATCAGTCCGACCCTCATCCGCAACTGGGGCAACGGCCTCCTGGCGTCGGCGTCAACGCCCCTCATCATCACGGACGCGACGCTAGACACCAACCCGTTTACCCTCGCGCGAGGCAGCTATGGCGTCGACGTTGGCGGGCGCATTGACGGATTCTTCCTTCAGGGCGGTGTCGTGAACGGGGACGACGTCGCCGGACAGGCCGCGGTCAACAACCACAAGGACGTATTCGCAACGGCCGAGGTCAATCTCCCCGACAGCGTCAGCGGGGTCGCTCTCTACTACTACAGGGGTAGCTACGACATGGGCGATCCCGCGGCAGGGCCGCTCTCCCTCGATCGCTACGATCGTCGCGGGGTGTTCGCAAACTTCACTTCGGACCGGATGCGGCTCGCGGGTGCGTACCTCTACGGCCGAGATCGGGTTGCGACCCTGAGCGGACGGACGATCCGCGGCTACTACGTCCAGGCCGATGCTCGCCCTTCGGAATGGGCGGCGCCCTTCCTGCGGTACGACGACACGAAAGCTGACGCCGCAACCGGAGTCCAGCGGGTCCGGCAGGAAACCGCCGGCTGCGCCCTTCAGGTCTTTCAGACCGAGACCACGGCTGGCCGCTTGGTCGTCGAGCTCGCGCGTCGTAGCGAGGCGGGGGTCAACACGAACTCCGCATTCCTCGACCTCCTATGGGCGCTTTAGGCGTAGGCCGCTCCAGTAGTTGCGCCGCGATGAGCCGCCAGTTGGCCGCGACGGTGCTCGCCCCTGCGTGCTTCCCAGGTCGTGCACCGGCCAACACCTCCGGCTGCCGCCAGTTGCGGACGGTCTCTGGGTGGGAATTCAGATCTAGAGACCGGCCTTCGTGGATCTTGAGGCGTTCGGCACGGCCTCAGGGGTGGATATGCGGTACCGAGACACCTGTCTGGTGTCTTGATGGTACTCGGGACATGACGGTCGGCTGCGTCGCCGATCGCAAACGGCACGGTGAGCGCAGCCCAGGGAGTACATTTGGGCCACCATCAGAGGCTGCGGCGAACGGGACTTGTCGCGCTGGGAGGCGCCATGAACAGACCCGGAAGGATCGTGTTAAGTTTTGCTCTCGTGTGCGGCGTAGCGGGAGCGATCGCTGTGAAGCGCGTGCTCGACCATGGGTTCAGCGCCAGGGACAAACCGACCGAGATCGAAAAGGTCATTGCGAGGCGGCTTCGCTACCTGTCGATTCCCAGCGCTCACGCGCGCCTCACCAACCCCGTTCCCCTCACGCCGGAGGTCCTGGCGCGAGCCAGGGCCCACTTCGCAGACCACTGCGCCACCTGTCACGGCAACGATGGCCGGGGTAAGACCACGATCGGACAGAACCTCTATCCCAAGGTACCCGACATGACGCTGAAGGAGACGCAGGACCTGCCCGATGGTCATCTCTTCTACATCATCAAGAACGGGGTCCGCCTCACCGGGATGCCGGCGTGGGGGGAAAACACGCCCGAGGACGATCGAGAGACTTGGGAGCTCGTCCGCTTCATCCGCCACCTCCCGCACCTCACCGACAAGGAACTGGCGCAGATGGAAGAACTCAACCCCAAGAGCCCGCAGGAATGGGAACAAGAAGAGGCCGAGAAACGGTTCTTGGAGGGTGGGAGCGCGAAGGCGCCCTCACCCCGAGGGAAGCTTGACCAACACTAGGAAAGGGAGAACACCATGAAGAAGAGGATCGCTGCCGTTCTGTTCTTTGCCGCCGCCCTCACGGTCCCGGCTCTGTTGTTGGCGCACGAAGGGCACACCCATCACGTGATGGGCACCGTCAAGGCAATTTCCGCAACCGACATCGATGTGAAGGACTCGGGCGGCAAGGTCGTGTCCTGCCAGCTCACCGCCGAGACCAAGTACCGGCGCGAGGAGACCAACGTGACTGCGGCCGACATCATGGTGGGCGAGCGTGTCGTGGTCGAAGCCACCGAAAAGGACGGCAAGATGATCGCCAAGCTGGTCCTGCTTGGGAAAATGAGCATGTAGGAGCGGGCCAAGTGAGCGTCTCCGCTGCCCCACGACGACGGCCTTCGATCGGCGCAGCGCGGCGGCTCTTTCGCCATTTGACTTTAAAGTGATTTAGTGTCAGTATCGATTTGCGAGATGTGGTCGCGTTCTCTCGAATGCCGCAAGGGACAGATCAAGGAAAGTGGGGGTTCGTCATGAACAGGTTGAAGTGCTTCGCACTCGCAGCGTCAGCGGCGTTGTTGCCACTTCTTGCTTCCGGCCAGGGCATGATGAGCGGCGGCGCCGGGACGCCGAACGGAACGGGGATGGTCACCGTCGCCAGCGACGGCTCGGTCCTGGTGACGCAGATGGGGATGACGATGATGGGCAGCCCCGGTAGCGGCAGCGCCTCGCTACAGCGCGCGGTCGTCGACCTGGGGACGACCGGCACGCAGCGCTGGCGGGCGACGTTCACCAACGGCTGGCCGATGATGGCCGGCTCCAACGGCGACCTCGTCGTGGTCATGGTCCTCAACAACGCGTGGATGTGGCGCTCGCTCTCCGGCATGGGGTGGTTCCCGTTCGGAACCACGCCGCCGAGCGGGACGCAGAGCGCGTCGCTCGTCGGGCTCGACCTGGCGACCGGCAGTCAGCGCTGGAGCACGACGCTTCCCGGCGACATGGGCTCGTACCCGCAGTTCTCCGCCGACGGTTCGCGGATCTACACGTCGGTGACAGACTTCGGTCAGGCCGGCATGATGGGGAGCGGTTCCATGATGCAGGGGAACACGGGTAGCTGGGCGACCCAGATGACCAACAAGATCGTCGCCCTCGACCGCGCCGGGAACATTCTCTGGACGACCGACCTGTCGAAGTCAGGGCCGGGCGGGATGATGGCGCCATGACGACGCCCAGCACCTTCCGGCGCAGCATCCTCGCCCTCGCAGGGGCAGCCGTTCTCGCGGCGTTTCCGGCCGCGGCGGCTCCGGCCGGCCACCTCGAGGGGTACGTCCTGGCCGCCGCTCACCTCTCGGGCTACTCCGGCTCGTACTGGACGACGGATCTCTGGATCTACACCGAGTCGGCCACGACCATCAACCTCTGGTACAACCAGAGCGGGCAGGACAACACCAACGTGCAGAGCGTCGTGATCCCCCTCACCCAACCGGTGACGTTCCTGCCGGATGTCGTGGCCAACACGTTCCACGCCGCTGGCACGAAGGGGTCCGTGCATTACCTGGCGAACGGGCTCGTCGAGGTCGTCGCCAAGACGTGGACGCCGGGGCCGACCGGGGGCACGTTCGGACAGGTCGCGGACGGGATGCCGGTGTCGCTCGCTTCCACACCCGGCGCCGGACCGGACGGCTCACTCCGCATGCTCGTCAACCAGTCCCCCAACTCCCGCGTCAACCTCGGCCTCGTGAACGTGACCGGGAGCCCGGCGACCGTGAGCGTCGAGATCGACACCGCCGACGGCCAACCGGCGCCGGGGGTCTCCACGTTCACCGTGAACCTGCAGCCGTACGACATGCAGGAGAAGGACAAGATCCTCGCCGGCCTCAGCGCGGGGACGAGCCAGGGCCTGATCGTGCGCGCCAGCGTCAGTTCGGG
>JAJXUY010000469.1 GCA_021782525.1 Acidobacteriota bacterium
GGCGGACCGCTGCGTCGAGACGTTCACCGAGTCGGCCCGGGTCGCGCGCACCCCGGCCGCGGAGTTGCTCGATCTCGGCGGGTTCCCCTCGGGCGCCGGCCGCACGGCGCTTCTGCGCCGCGTTCCGATCGGCGTCGTGCTCGGGATCACGCCGTTCAACTTCCCGCTCAACCTCGTGGCGCACAAGCTCGGACCCGCCGTGGCCGCTGGCTGCCCGATCGTCCTCAAGCCCGCCTCACAGACGCCCTCCCCGGCGCTGCTGCTCGGCCGCATCCTGCACGACGCCGGCGTGCCGCCGGGCGGCGTCAACGTCGTGTCGTGCGGCGGCGCCGCGGCCGGCGCCCTCGCCGAGGACCCCCGTGTCGGGCTCGTCACCTTCACCGGCTCCGCCGCGGTCGGGTGGGAGCTCAAGCGCCGGGCGTGGGCGCGGAAGGTGGCGTTGGAGCTGGGCGGCAACGCCGCGGTGATCGTGGAGCCGGACGGCGGCGAGATCGAGGCCGTCGCACGGCGGATCGCGGGCGGTGCGTACGCCTACGCCGGGCAGTCGTGCATTTCGGTCCAGCGCATCCTCGTCCACGAGGCGGTCGCGGACGCGTTCACGGACGCGTTCGCGGCCGCCACCACGGCGTTTCCGACCGGCGACCCGGGCGAGCCGGAGACGCTGTGCGGGCCGATGATCACCAGCGGCGACGCGGACCGCATCGAGGGCTGGATCACCGAGGCCGAACGCCACGGCGCCCGCTGTCTCGGTGGAAAGCGGCGCGCAGGCTCGGTCGTCCACCCGGTCGCGCTCGAAGGGGTCCCGGACGACGCGCCGCTCTGGCGCGACGAGGCGTTCGCCCCGATTGCGGCGCTACGCACCTACCGTGACTTCGGCGAGGCGCTCGCGCTGGTCAACGACTCGCGCTTCGGCTTGCAAGCCGGCGTCTTCACCCGCGACGTGGAGAAGATCGAGCGGGCGTTCGCGACGCTCGAGGTCGGCGCCGTCATCCAGGGCGACATGCCGTCGTGGCGCTCCGACCCGATGCCGTACGGTGGCGTGAAGCAGTCCGGCGTTGGCCGCGAGGGTCCGCGCTTCGCCGTCGAGGAGATGACCGAACCGCGACTCCTCGTCCTCCGCCGGCAGTGACCGGGCTCCGGGACTCGGGGCTCGGGCGAAAGTGAAGAATTGAGAGTCAGGAGAGAGGGGAAAGGGAAAAGGGCAAAGGGAAGACCAAGACACGACGGAAACCGGCCTTGTCGTTCCTTTGCCCTTTGCCCTCTACCCTTTGCCGCCTCCAACTCTTCACTCTCAACTTTTCACTCGCCACACGCCTGCCAAGTCGTACCAGGCAGGGGTGCTCCCTAGCGGAGCCAGCCGGCGAGGTGTTGCGCCACGGTGAGCGCCGCCACCGCCGCGGTCTCGGCGCGCAGCGTTCGCGGTCCCAGCGGCAGGCCAGCGAACCCCGCCGCGTGGATCGCCGCCGACTCCTCGTCCGTCAACCCGCCCTCGGGTCCGACCAGCAATGTGATGCCGTCGGCGGCCGCCGCCAGCGCCGCGGGTATCGGCGCCCCCGGTTCGGCGACCAGGCGTGCGCCGCGGGCGCTGGCGAGGAAGCTGGCGAGGGGCTGCGGCTCAGCCACGGCCGGCGGCCGGGAGCGGCCGCACTGGGCCACCGCCGCGTCGGCAAGACGCTGCCAGCGCTCGACGCGGGCGGCGTGGCGGCCGCCCTGGACGCGCGCGGCCAGCACGGGAACGATCGCGGTGGCGCCGAGCTCGGTCGCCTTCTCCACGGCCCAGTCGAACGCCTGCGTGTGCAGCGCGGCGAGGCCGAGCACGAGCGGCGCCGGCGGCTCGCCGCGGCCGTACTCGACGCGCTCGACCTCGACCACGCACGTGCCCCCGTCCCAGCGCGCGAGCGTCCCGATCCCGACCATCCCGGCGAGGTCCAGCACCTCGACCGGGTCGCCGGGCGCGACGCGCGTCACGCGGGCGTGGTGCGCCGTCTCCGCGGGGACTCGGACCGTACCGACGGCGAGCGCGGCGCCCGCCACCACGAGCCTGGTCACGCTCATCGGGCCGCAGCCGGTCCGCTCGAGTCTGTTCGGCGCCCTGTGCCCTGCGCCCTGTGCCCTGCCCTGCACACCACCCCCACCCACTCATCGAGCTCGCGCCCGCTCTCGACGCTGAAGCCGCAGCGCTCCAGCTCCTCCTCGCTCGCGGCGAGCTGGTCGGCCATCAGGCCGGAGAGGAGCAACCGCCCGCCCGGAGCGAGCTGCGCGCGCAGGTCGCCGAGCAACGGCTGCGCCTCGGCCGGGATCAGGTTGGCGAGGATGAGGTCGAACGCCGGCCGCGGCCGCAGCGCCCTCGTCGAGCCGGCGAAGAGTGCCACCGGGAGCGGCTGCGGCTGCACCGCCACGGTCTGGCGCGCGATGCAGACCGCCTCGACGTCGAGGTCGAACCCCACGACCGCCGCGGCCCCCAGGGCGCGCGCGGCCAACGCGAGGATCCCGGAGCCGGTGCCGACGTCGAGGACACGGCGCCCGGCGAGCGGCAGCTCCTCCATCATGAGGAGGACGAGCTGGGTGGACTCGTGCGA
>JAJXUY010000470.1 GCA_021782525.1 Acidobacteriota bacterium
GCGTCTCGGTGTTGATCATGCGTTTCACCAACCCGGGCGCCGAGCGGCCGTTCCGCGCCCCGCTCGGCCTGGCGGTGCCGATCCTGGGGGTCGCCCTCTGCCTGCTGCTGATGTTCTCGCTGCCGGGGCAGAACTGGCTGCGCCTGTTCGTCTGGCTGCTGATCGGCTTCGTGATCTACTTCGGCTACGGCCGGCACCACAGCGCGCTGGCCAAGGTGAACGCCGCCAGGGAGGCAAACGGCGAGTCGGCGTGACCGCGGTCCACGGGCTCGCCGCCGCGCCGCCCTGACACCCGCGCCGGTCCCGGCACCTGCACCAGGGAGAGTCCCATGGCACGTCGCACCCTCGTCACCGTTTTCCTGCTCGCCGCCGCCCGGCTCGCCGGCGCGGCCGACCCGGCGCTGTTCGCCGGCCTGCACTGGCGGTTGCTGGGTCCGTTCCGCGGTGGCCGCGTCCTCACGGTCAGCGGCGTTCCCGGCCGGCCCGACCGGTTCTTCTTCGGCGCCGTCAACGGCGGCGTGTGGGCGAGCGACGACGCGGGGCGCACCTGGCGCCCGATCTTCGACGGCCAGCCGATAGGCGCGATCGGCGCCCTTGCCGTGGCCCCCTCGGACCCGGAGGTGCTCTACGTCGGCACCGGCGAGGCCGACATGCGCTCCGACATCGCCCAGGGCGACGGCGTCTACCGCTCCGGCGACGGGGGCCGCACCTGGACCCACGTCGGCCTCGACGAATCGCAGCAGATCGGCCGCATCCTCGTCGACCCGCGCGATGCGGACCGTGTCTTCGTCGCCGCCCTCGGCCATCCCTACGGTCCCAACCCCGAGCGCGGTGTGTTCCGCAGCAGCGACGGCGGGCGCACGTGGGCGAAGGTGCTCGGCCCCGACAGCGCCACCGGCGCGATCGACCTGGCGTTCGAGCCCGGCCGCCCCGACACGGTCTACGCCGCGCTCTGGCAGGCGCGACGCCCACCGTGGAGCGTCTACCCGCCGCTCGAGGGGCCCGGCTCGGGGCTGTGGAAGTCGGCCGACGGCGGCGACCACTGGACGAGGATCGCGGGCGGTGGCTTCCCCGCCCGCGCCGGCCGCATCGGCCTCGCCGTCGCTCCCTCTAGGCCCGACCGCGTGTACGCCCTCCTCGACGGGCCGGCGGGCGGGCTGTACCGGTCGGACGACGCCGGAACGCACTGGGAGCGGACCAGCGCGGACAGCCGCATCTGGGCACGGGGTTGGTACTTCGGACGCCTCACGGTGGACCCGACCGACCCCGACCGGGTGTGGGTGCCGAACACGATCCTGCTGCGCTCGGACGACGGCGGGCGGCACTTCGTCGCCGAGAGCGGCGACTTCACCGGCGACGACTTCCACGACCTCTGGGTCGACCCGGCTCACCCGGAGCGCCGGATCGTGGGGTCCGATCAGGGCGCCCAGGTCACCGTCAACGGCGGGCGGAGCTGGAGCACGCGGATGAACCAGCCCACCGCGCAGATCTACCACGTGGCGACCGACACGGCGTTCCCGTACCACGTCTACGGCGCGCAGCAGGACACCGGCGCGGTCAGCCTCCCCGCCTTCACCCCCTACGCCGCCACGATCGGCCCCGCGCAGCTGCGGCAGGTCACGGTCGGCGGCGAGGCCGGCATGATCGCGCCCGACCCCGACAACCCGGAGGTGGTCTACGGCGGCACCGTCGAGAAGCTCGACTGGCGCACCCAGCAGACCCGCTCGGTCGACCCGACGCTCGCGGCGCCCGGCCTGTACCGGCGCGCCTGGACGCTGCCGCTCGCGTTCTCGCGGCGCGGCCCCAAGACCCTGTACTTCGCCAACCAGATGCTGTTCGCGACCGGCGACGGCGGCGACCACTGGAGTGTCGTCAGCCCCGACCTCACCCGCGAGAGCCCGGGCTCGCCCGCGAGCCTGCACGCCGCCGGCATGACGTCGGACGCCGGCGAGACGCCGCGGCGGGGCGTGATCTACGCGCTCGCCCCCTCGCCGCTCGACGGCCGCCTGCTCTGGGCCGGCACCGACGATGGCCTCGTCTGGCGCAGCGCCGACGGCGGCGCCCACTGGAGCGACGTCACGCCCCCGGCGCTGACCGCCTGGTCGAAGGTCGCCGGCATCGAGGCCTCCGGTTTCGACGCCGCGACCGCCTACGTCGCGGTCGACCGTCACCGCCTCGAGGATCGGCGGCCGTACATCTACCGCACCCGCGACGACGGCCGCCACTGGCAACCGATCGTGGCCGGCATCCGCGACGGCGACTTCGTCAACGCGGTCCGCGAGGACCCGGCGCGGCGCGGTCTCCTCTACGCCGCCACCGAGCTGGGCGTCTACGTCTCGTTCGACGACGGCGACCTCTGGCAGCCGCTGCAGCTCGACCTGCCGCGCGTGTCGGTGCGCGACCTCGAGGTCCACGGCGGTGATCTCGTCATCGCCACCCACGGGCGCGGCTTCTGGGTCCTCGACGGCCTCGGCCCGCTGCGCCAGATCGAGCCCGACGACGGTGCCGGCGAGACGCGGTTGTTCGAGCCGGCGCCGGCGCGGCGGCTGCGGCCGGCCGGGTTCACCGGCACGCCGC
>JAJXUY010000471.1:0-970 GCA_021782525.1 Acidobacteriota bacterium
GGCTGTGGGGGCAGTGGCCGCGGCGGTTGGAGTGGGTCGGCCTCGCGGTCGGCTTCGGCGGCGTCGCGCTGCTCAGCCTCGAGGGCGGCCTGCGCGCCAGCCCCGCCGGCGCCGCGGCGCTCCTCGTCGGCACGATGAGCTGGGCGCTCGGCTCGATGTGGAGCCGCCGCCTCGACCTGCCGAGCGGGATGATGGCGTCGGCGGCCGAGATGCTGGCGGGCGGCGCCATGCTGGTCGCGGTCGGGCTGGCGTTCGGCGAGCGCGTCCCCTCCGCGATCGCACCTCGCCCGTTGCTGGCGCTCGCGTATCTCGTCGTGTTCGGCTCGTGGATCGGTTTCTCGGCGTACCTGTACCTGCTCCGCCGGGTGCGGCCGGCGGCGGCCACCAGCTACGCCTACGTCAACCCCGTGATCGCGATGCTCCTCGGCGTCGCGCTCGGCGGCGAGACGATCTCCGCCTCGGAGTGGGCCGCGCTCCCCGTCATCCTGGCGGGCGTCGCGATCGTCATGGTCGGGCACGCCCGGGCGGCGCCGGCCGTAGCCGACGGTCACGAGACCGTCAGCTCTTGACGCCGGTCAAGGAGGGGCGGCGAACGGCGGCCTACGGTCGCCCGCGGGAGCGATGATGCGCCGAGGCAAGACCCCCGCCGTGGTCCTCGCCCGCCGCCTGAGCCAGGCGGCGTGGCTCGCGGTGATCGTGCTCATCGGCGTCCAGTTCGCGCTCTGGGCGCTGCCCCAGACCACCGGGCACGCCCCTGAGGCGACCCGCCCCGCCGGCGTCGAGGGGTTCCTGCCGATCTCGGCGCTGATGTCGCTGCGGCTGTGGCTGGCCGGCCAGGGGATCCACCCGGTCCACCCCGCCGGCCTCGCGATCCTCGTCGGCGTGCTGGCGATGAGCACGTTGGTGGCGAAGTCGTTCTGCTCCCACATCTGCCCGGTCGGCACCGTTTCGGAGGCGCTCGGTCGCCTCG
>JAJXUY010000471.1:980-2576 GCA_021782525.1 Acidobacteriota bacterium
GACCTCCCCCTGCGCTCGCTCAAGTACCTCTTGCTCGCCCTCTTCCTCTGGGTCACCTGGGTCGCGCTCGACCTCCCCGGGGTGCGCGCGTTCCTCGACAGCCCGTACAACCGGGTGGACGACGTCAAGATGCTGCTCTTCTTCGCCCACCCGTCGCGCCTCACGGTGGGGGTGCTCGGGGCGCTGGTCGTCGGCTCGCTGCTGGTGCGCGACCTGTGGTGCCGTTACCTGTGCCCGTACGGCGCGCTGCTCGGCCTCGTCGGCCGGCTCGCGCCGCTCAAGGTGACGCGCGATCCGTCGACCTGCACCGACTGCGGCAAGTGCACCAAGGTCTGCCCGGCCCGCCTGCAGGTCCACACGATGACCCGCGTCGCGTCGGTCGAGTGCACTTCGTGCCAGGACTGCGTCGCGGCGTGCCCGGTCAAGGCCTGCCTCGCGGTGCGGCCGCCGCGCGTCGACCCGTCGCGCTGGTGGCTGCGGCCGGCACTCGTCGTCGTCGTGACGGTCGGCGTCTACCTCGGGGTGACCGCGGCGTTCCGCCTCACCGGCCACTGGCGTGGCGGCGTGACGCCGGCCGAGTACGCGCGGCGGCTCCCCGAGATCGACTCGCCGCTGTACACGCACGTCGGCGGCCTCGCGGCCGGCGAGACGCCGGTCGCCGCGCACGCCCCCGCCGCCCGGTAGGCCGCAGCGCCCGCCCGCTAGGAGCCTGTCGCGCATAGCGACGAAAGCGAGGGTCGCGATGGCGCCCGCTGGCAAGGCGGACAAGCGAAATGCCCGCAGACGTAGCTGCAGCCTACGTCGAGGACATTTCGCGCAGGCCAACGCGGCCAGCGGTATGCCAGCGCGAGCCGCAGCCGGAGTCGATGCGCGACAGGCTCCTAGTGCTCAATGCTCCTGATCTTGAAGATCAGCGTGACCATCGCGAGGGCGATCACCGCGAGCGAGATGAACAGGCCGGTGCGGCGGAAGCGGATCTCGCGCTCGGCGGCCGCGGCGTCCTTGTCGGCGGCGACGGTGTCCGCGATGGCCGCCGCGGTCTGCTTCTCCACCCGCGCGGGAGTCACCGTGTGGATCTCGACCGTGGCCATGATGTACGCCTGTTGCGCGTCCTGCAGCTTGACCTCGGCCGCATCCATCAGCATCCCGGCTCGCTTCACCCGCGCGACGCGCGCACCCACCGTGGCTTCGGCCGCAACCGCGTTGGCGAGCGCACCTGAGAGCGCGGCGGCCGCGGTGGCACCGGCATCGCCGGCGCTGTGGCAGGCGGCGCACACCTGCTTGTCGGCGACGCCGATCCACGAGTCCTGCGGGTGGCCGATCGCGTGGTTGCTGTGGCACGCCTCGCAGGCGGGCTGGTCCATGGCCGCGAACGCGTCCTTGTGCGGCGACTGGTCGAACTTCTCCAGCTGCGAAACGTGGCAGGTGCCGCACACGTTGGCGACCGAGGAGACACCCGGCGGCGTGGCACCGTGAGCGCCGTGGCACGACTTGCACGTCGGCGCCGAGAGGTCGTTCTTCTGCGTCAGCGCCGCGTAGTGAACCGACTTCTCGTACTCCGCGACCTCGTTGCCCTTGATCCCGTACTTGTTCATC
>JAJXUY010000472.1 GCA_021782525.1 Acidobacteriota bacterium
GACGCTCTTGGAGAGGCCGCCGAGCGTGAACGTGAGCGCGTCCCCGGCGGTGGCGAACGTCGCGCCGGCGCCCGGGCCGCCGTCGAGCGGGTAGTCGAGAAACACCTCGTCGGCGATCACGGCCCAGCCGCGCGCAGCGGCGACGCGCTCGAGCGCCGCCGCGTCGTCGGGGTGGACGAACGAGCCGGTCGGGTTGTTGGGGTGCACCACGACGGCGGCGCGCACCCGCTCCGGCGCCGCCGCGACCTCGCCGATGTCGGGGCGCCAGCCGAGCTCGGGGTGCAGGTGGTACGGGATCGCCTCCACCCCCTCGGCGCGGGCGAGGTGCTCGAACAGCGGGTACGACGGTGACGGCACCAGGACCGCCTCGCCCGAGTCGGCCAGCAGCTTGAACAGCAACGCGTACGCCTCGCTCGTCGAGGCGGTGAGCACGACGCGCTCCGGGTCCACCTCGACCCCGAACCGGCGGTATTCCGCGGCGGCTGCGCGGCGCGCCGACTTCAGGCCGCGGGGGTGCGGCCGGTAGGCGAGCCCGGCCGGGTCGGCGAGCGCGTTGAGCAGCTGCTCCGGGTAGGGGAGGCCGCACGCCGTCGGGTTGGACACCGTGAGGTCGAACCGCGGCGCGGCCGCCGCCCGCGCGCCGGCGATGCGGTTGGGGGCGAGGTCGGAGGGGACGCGGCGCGAGAACACGGCGGCGGGATTCTCGCACGCTTCCGGTCGGCGGGCGCCTGGCCGCGGTGTAGAATCCCGCGGACACAAGGGGGCGAACATGAAGGAGCTGCTCGGCGCGAAGACCCAGGAGTACCAGGAGAAAGCCCGCGAGGTGGCGGAGAAGTACGTGCGGCCGGTGGCGGCGGAGCTGGACCGCACCGGCGAGTACCCGTGGAGCGTGATCGAGGCGCTCAAGAAGTACGAGCTGATGGGGATCTGGGTCCCCGCCGAGTACGGCGGCCAGGGGGCCGGCGTACTCGACATGTGCGTCGTGGTCGAGCAGCTCTCCCGTGCCTGCGGCGGCGTCGGCGTCGCGTACGCGGTCAACGCCCTCGGCAGCTTCCCGATCGTCCTCGGCGGGACGGAGGAGCAGAAGCGGCGCTACCTGCCGGTCGTGACGAGCGGCGAGAAGCTGATCGCGTTCGGCCTCTCCGAGAAGGCGTCCGGCTCCGACGCCGGCTCACTGCGGGCGCGCGCGGCCAAGGACGGCGACGGGTACGTCATCGACGGCGACAAGAAGTGGACCACCAACGCGAACGCGGCCAGCGTCTACACCGTCTACGCCTCGACCAACCCCGACCGCGGCACCCGCGGCGCCTCGGCGTTCATCGTCGAGAAAGGCACCCCGGGGTTCGAGATCGGCAAGCGCGAGCAGCTCATGGGGATCCGCTGCGTGCCGGTGCACGAGCTGCACTTCAAGGGCTGCCGCGTCCCCGAGAGCGCGCTGCTCGGCGGCAAGGAGGGGACGGGGTTCGCCAACGCGATGATGACACTCGACCGCGCCCGCCCCGGCGTCGCGGCGCAGGCCGTCGGCCTCGCCCAGGGCGCGCTCGAGTGGGCGATCCGCTACACCTCGGAGCGGCAGCAGTTCGGCCAGAGCGTGATGTCGTTCCAGGCGATCCAGTTCATGCTCGCCGACATGGCGATTCAGGTCGAGGCGGCGCGCCAGCTCGTCTACACGGCCGCGCGCGCGATCGACGCCGGCCTGCCCAACGTCTCCAAGCTGGCGGCGATGTGCAAGGTGTTCGCGACCGACACCGCGATGCGCGTGACCACCGACGCGGTGCAGCTGTTCGGCGGCTACGGCTACTGCCAGGATTACCCGATCGAGAAGTACATGCGCGACGCCAAGATCACCCAGATCTACGAGGGCACCAACCAGATCCAAAGAGTGGTGATCGGACGGGCGCTGACGCGGGAAGCCGGGGCGACGACGGCGGGGCTGCAAGTTCACGTCGAGCACTTCCCCAAGTAGGGCGCCGTCGGCGTCGGACCCCGGTCCTGGCGGGGGACGGTCGGAGGGCCGCGGGACCCCCCGCAAAGGAAAGAGCGAGGAGCGGCTTGGCCGCGACTCGCTGGGGGGCACGGGGGGTCTAGAGCGACCGGGAGGGTGGTGGAGCGGCCGCGGGACCCCCCGCAAAGGAAAGAGCGAGGAGCGGCTTGGCCGCGACTCGCTGGGGGGCACGGGGGGTCTAGAGCGGCCGGGTGGCGCGGGAGCTGCGATGGATGCCCCTACCAGATCGAGCGCGCGACGGCTTTGCCGGCGTGCGCGTGGGGGTTCGGGGGGCTAGAGGCGGCGGGGGTCGGCCGGGGGGCCGCCGGGCCCCCCGACCAACATGGTGGAGGCGGGGGGAATCGAACCCCCGTCCGGAAGACTTGGGTCGTAGGTGTCTCCGTGCGCATCCTACGCTTTGTTCTCGTCGCTGCGGCTGGGCGTAGGCTCCCGTCCGTCGCGACCAGCCCGAAAGATCTCGACCGCCGCTGCCGGGCGAAGCGGCGGTCCAGCCTGCTTTTGCGTCGCCGTGATCAGGTTCGCAGGCGGGAGCCGGCGATCACGACGTGACTGCGGTTAGGCAGCCAGT
>JAJXUY010000473.1 GCA_021782525.1 Acidobacteriota bacterium
GGTCGCACGGGGCGCTAGCCGAGGCCCGCGGGATCGCCCTGGGCCCGGCGCTGGCCGCCTTCGCCGGGCACGGCGGCTTCACCTCGGGCTGCGCCGGCTTCGCCGCACTCGACACCGCGGCGGCGGTCGCCGCGCTCGAGTACGACGTGCTCGTGGAGCTGTCGCCGTTGTCGGTCGCCGGCCGCGGCGAGCCGGCGATCACCCACGTTCGCGGCGCGCTGGCGCGGGGCCGCCATGTCGTCTCCGCCAACAAGGGACCGCTGGCCTGGGCGTTTCGCGAGCTGACGGCGCTGGCGGCCGCGAACGGCTGCGCCCTCCTCTACGAGGCGACGGTGATGGACGGGGCGCCGGTGTTCTCGCTCGCTCGCCACGGGCTGCGCGGCAACACGATCGCGCGTGTCGAGGGCGTCCTCAACTCGACGACGAACGTGATGCTGGGCGAGATGGAGCGGGGCGCGCCGCTCGCCGAGGCGATCGCGGCCGCGCAGCGGGCCGGTGTGGCCGAGGCCGACCCCGCCGCCGACATCGAGGGGTGGGACGCGGCGGTCAAGCTCGCCGTGCTGGCCAACGCGCTGATGGGGGCGGAGCTGACGCCGGAGCAGGTCGAGCGCGAGAGCGCGGCCGCCGTCACCGCCGCCCGCATCGCCGCCGCCCGCGCGAGAGGCTCCCGGATCAAGATGGTGTGCGAGCTTACCCGCGAACCCGACGGGGTGCACGGCCGCGTGCGGGCGAAGGAGCTGCCCGCCGACGACGCGCTGGCGCGGATCGAGGGGACGGGGTCGATCATCCGGATCGTCACCGACATCCTGGGGACGTTCACGGTCGCCGAGGAACGTCCCGACCTCGCGACGACGGCGTACGGCGTCATCGCCGACCTATTCGCGGTGCCTCGCCGAGGCGAGGCGTGAGGCGGGTCGCGGCCGGACGGTCCCGGCCGGGGCGGGGCGCGGTCAGTCGAGCTTGAACCCGAGCGTCACGGTCACCTGCCACTCGGCCGGCTTGCCGTCGGCGATGGCGCCGCGGATCTCCTTGACTTCGAACCAGGAGAGGCCGTGCACCGACTGCGCCGCCTTGCCCACCGCCAGCGCCACGGCCCGCTCGACGCTCTCGCTCGAGCAGCCGACCACCTCGATCTTCTTGTACGCCTTGTCGCTCATCGCACCCTCCCGGTCGTCGTGACCGTGTCTCATTGTCCCGAGTCCGCGGCCGGGTTGCAACCGGGTGGCACCACGATCCGAGACGCGGTATCATCGCGGCAACAACTGCAGCCAAGGGCGAGCCCGAGAGTGCGGGCCCCCGGAGGAGGGTTCAGGCATGGCAACCAACGTACCGCCGTCAGCACCGGTGGCGCAGCCGCCGGCAGCCCCGAAGAAGACGAGCCCCCTGGTCTGGATCGTGGCCGGGTGCGGCGGGATCCTCGTCATCGGCGCGGTCCTCTTCGCCGTGGCCGGGTACTGGGGCGTGCACAAGCTCAAGGGGTTCGCCGAGTCGGCGAGGAAGAACCCGGCCGTGTTCGCCGCCAAGCTCGCGGTCGCCGCCAACCCCGAGCTCGAGATCGTGTCGAGCGACGACGCCGCGGGCACGGTGACGATCAGGAACAAGAAGACGGGTGAGGAGATCACCATGAACGCGGCCGACATCAAGAACGGCCGCCTCAAGTTCAGCAACGAGAAGGGCGAGGAGGTCACCTTCCAGGGCAACGGAGAGAAGGGGAAGGAAGGGTTGAAGATCTCCTCGAAGACCGGCTCGCTGACGGTCGGCGGCGAGGGTGAGGCGTTGCCGGCGTGGGTGCCGCCGTACCCCGGCGCCAAGACGACGGCGTCGATGCGGGAGAAGACCGAAGACGGCTTCAAGGGGACGCTAGCGTTCTCGACCGCCGATCCCCCGGCCAAGGTCCTCGAGCGCTACGAGGCGGCGCTGAAGGGGGCCGGCCTCGTTGCCGAGCAGACGGGCGGCGCCGGTTCCCTGAAGGCCGCGACGGCGGACGGGGCGCGCACCGTCGAGGTCGTCGCCATGGCGGTCGGCGGGCAAACGCAGGTGACGGTCGCGTACCAGGGGAAGGGCGCGGGCGCCGAGTAGCGGTCTACAATCCCGACGTGGGTGAGCGCGTCCGCCTCGACGTGTGGCTCGATGTCGCGTGCCTGGCGCGCACGCGGTCGCACGCGAAGGAGCTCTGCGACGGCGGCAAGGTCGAGATAGGCGGAGCGCACGCCAAGGCCCACAGGCTCGTGCAAGCCGGGGACCGCCTGCGCGTGACGCTCGCCCCCGGCCGCGCTCGCGAACTCGTGATCCGTGCCGTCCGCGACACGCACGTGGCCAAGGCGTTGGCACGCGAGCTGTACGAGGACGTGACCCCGCCTCCGAGCGCGGAGGAGGTCGAGCTGCGGCGGCTCGAACGTTTTGCCCCGCCGCCCGCACCCGAGCGCGGGAGTGGCCGCCCCGAGAAGCGGGCGCGGCGGCAGATGGATCGCTTCCGTAGTCGCGGCGAGCGCTAGTGCGCGGGACCTTGGCCGCCGGCGTGGCGCGCCGAGAACCAGGCCGCGGTGCGGGCCAGGCCGTCCTCGAGCGCGACG
>JAJXUY010000474.1 GCA_021782525.1 Acidobacteriota bacterium
GACGCTCATCGCCTTGATCATGCCGGCCACGGCGTCCACCGAGTAGTCGGGGAACGAGATGATCCGCTCCGGGCAGGCGCCCATGCAGATGCCGCAGCGCCGGCAGCGCAGCGCGTTGAGCTGCGGTGTGCCCTTCTCGTCCTCGTTGAGCGTCCCGAACGGGCACTCCTCGGTGCAGCGCTTGCACTGGGTGCAGCGCTGCAGGAAGAAGTCGGGGACCGTGATGTCGCCGGCGCGCGGGTGCACGGCCTCGCCGCGCTCGGCGGCGACGATGCACTGCACCGCCTTCATCGCGGCGCCGGCGCCGTCCTCGGCGGCCGCGGCCGCGTCCATCGGGGTGTGGACCGTGCCGGCGGCGTAGATCCCGGTGCGCCGCGTCTCGTACGGGAAGCAGATGAAGTGGGAGTCGGGGAAACCGTAGCGCAGCGCCGGCAGGTCGGGGCCCTGGCGGTAATCCAGGTTCAGGATCTCCGTACCCTGGTGGGCGGCGTACTGCGCCGCGATCTTGCGGGCCTCCTCGCGCTGCGTCTCGCTCTCGCCGGTCTCGGCCCGCCTGACCGCGTCGGAATGGATGCGGATCGCCTCGCCGTCGGCGGCGTTGGGGACGAGGCCGACCGCGAGCACGACGAGGTCGGCGTCGAGCGCCGCCGCCCCGCCGAGCGCGGTATCGCGCAGCGCCACCTCGAGGCGGCCGTTGCCGCTCACGCTCGCCACCTCGCCGCGGAGGAAGAGCGAGCTGGGCTGCTGCTGCACCGCGAGGAAGAATCGCTCAAGCTGGCCCGGCGTGCGCATGTCGCGGTAGACGACCGCCGTCTCGACCTCGGGGTGGGAGTGGTGGATCGTCGCGATCTGGCGCAGCGTGGCGCCGCAGCAGTCGGCCGAGCAGTACGGCAGGTGTTCGGCGTCGCGCGAGCCGGCGCACTGGATGAACACGATGCGCCGCGGCACGGCGCCGTCCGACGGCCGCTTGAGTCCGCCGCCCGCCAGCATCGCGTCGAGTTCCGGCGCCGTGACGACGTTGGGCGAGGCGCCGTAGCCGAGGTGGCCGAGGCGGGTGGCGTCGTACGGTCGCGAGCCGGTCGCCTGCACGATCGCGCCCGCCGTGAGCGCCACCTCGCCCGCCGGGGTCGCCAGCGTGACGCGGAACTGGCCGGGCTGCCCCTTGATCGAGGCCACGGTGGAGCCGGTGAAGATCCGCACGTTCTCCATCGCGGCGAGTTCGGCGATGAGCGCCGGGAGCGGGTTGGCGTGCAAGGTGTCGTACGGCGGCCCGGCAGGGACGACATCCGCGAGCGCCGCCAGTGAGCCTCCGGCCGCGGAGGCCTTCTCGACGACGACGACCGGGTGGCCCAGATCGGCGGCGGTGCGCGCCGCGGTCAGACCTGCGAGGCCGCCGCCGACGACCAGCACGCTGCGCTCGATCGCCTCCGCCAGCGGTTTGGCGGCGCTGGTCTTGGCCAGGCGGGCATAGCCCATGCGCAGGAGGTCCTCCGCCAGCGCCTGTGTGTCCTCGTCGCCGGCGGGGTGCGACCACACCACCTGCTCGCGCAGGCTCACGCGCTCGACGGCGTGCCGCGCCGGGTCGAACGCGAACGCCTCGGTCTTGGCGCGAGCGGAGCACGCGCCCACGAGCGCGCCGCCGATCGACCCGCCGTCGAGCGCGGCGCGGACCTCGGCGACGCCCTCGGGGGAGCACAGGCACGGATGGGTGCGGCAGCCGGCGGCACCGAGCTCCTCGGCGATGGCGGTCAGGCCCTCGAGCTTGAGAGCCTCCCCGATGCCGCAGCCGCTGCAGAGGAAGACACCGAGCCGTTCCATCTACGCGCTCCTTCCCGCCGCGATGCACGCCCGGGCGGCGGCGCCGGTGGCGTCACGAACGCTGGCCGCGACGTCCTCCGGGCGATGGGCCACGCCGGCGACCGCGAGGCCGGGCCGCTCGACGGCGAAGCCGTCCTCGTCGATGACGGTTGCGAACACGCTCGTGTCTTGCGAGCGCGGGACCATGCCGGTCGCCAGCACGACGAGGTCGGCCTCGGCGTGCACGATGCGGCCGGCGTCCACGTCCTCGAGCCGCAGCGCGAGCGCCGCTCCGTTGGGCTCTACCTTGGCCACCTTCCCCTTGACCAGGCGGACGCCGTCCATGGCGGCGACCCGGGTGAGCATCTCCTCGTTGCGTCCCGGCGCGCGGCGGTCGATGTAGTAGATCGTGACCTCCGCCTCGGGGAGCTGCTCCTTGACGTAGATCGCCTGTTTGAGCGAGGCCAGGCAGCACACCGCGGAGCAGTAGGCGAGGTGGTTGACGTCGCGCGACCCGGCGCACTGCACGAACGCGACCCGGCGCGGCGGCTGCGCGTCGGAGGGGCGGAGGATCTTGCCGCCGGTCGGGCCGGCCGGCGCCGCCAGACGCTCCATCTGGACGTTGGAGATCACGTCCGGCGAGCGGCCGCCGCCGAGCTCGGGGAGGCGCTCGAGCGGGTACGGGTCCCATCCGGTCGCGAGGACGACCGCGCCGATCGCGAGCGTCTCGGTCCGCTCCACGGCGGCGAGGTCGATCGCCTCGTAGGTGCAGGCG
>JAJXUY010000475.1 GCA_021782525.1 Acidobacteriota bacterium
CCTCGCGCAGCAGGTACGCCATGAAGCGCGCCTCGTTCCCCGACTCCGAGTCGATCCGCACCATCTCCATGAACTGGCGGACCATCCGCTCCGACATCACCCACCTCCCGCTCGCGTCCGGGCCCGCACGGGCACGCGGGCGTCGCGTCCCGCGCCGCCGGAGTCGCACCCCGGCGCTCCGGCCCGTGACGCGCCGAGCCTCAGTCGATGTCCTGCGGCGGCTGCGGGCCGGGCACGATGCCGGCGATATCGGGGTCCTCGCCGCCTTCCAGCGGCCCCCGTTCCTTCTTCTCCGCCAACCGCTGCTGGCGCTTCGCTTCCTTGTCCTCGCGGTGCTGCTGGCGGGCGCGTTCGCGCTCGCGCTTGGTGAACGTCGCTCTGTGTTTGACCGCCAAAGCTACCTCCTTGTGGCCGGACCGGCGGCGGTGGGCCGACGGCTGCCCCTCCGCGGCCGGCGATCCATTTTCGTCAATTTGCCGCCATCGTCCAGCCCCGGGACACGAACGACCGCCCGCGGGCGCGAGGACCCGGCGCGCGGAGCGAAGCGCCACCCGCGGCGCCCGGCCGCCGGAACCGCGGTCGGCAACCGCCCGGGCAGCCGCGAACCTTCCCCGGGCCGCAAAGGCAGCGCCGGGAGCACCGGACACGGGAGGCGGGTCCGGTGGAAGAGGTCGAGCCGCGCGGGGTCACGTTCCCCCACGGCGGCAGATCGGTTTGCGTCAGAAACGGCTGTGCCCGCCGCCGTAACCGCCGCGGCCGCCACCGCCACCGCCGTACCCGCCGCGGCCACCGCCGCCGCCGTAGCCGCCGCGGCCGCCGGAACCACCGCGGTCGGTCTTCGGCCGCGCCTCGTTGACGACGACGGCGCGCCCGCGCACCTCGGTGCCGTTGAGGCCCGTCATCGCGGCCTTGGCCTCCTGGTCGTCGCGGAACTCGACGAAACCGAAGCCCTTCGAGCGGCCACTGGCGCCGTCGGTGATGAGGTGGACCGATTCAACGGCGCCGAACCGGGAGAACATCTCCTGCAGCTCGGCCTCGGTCGTGTCGTAGGACAGGTTGCCGATGTACAGCTTCATAGGTGGAACTCCCTCTGTGCAGACGTGATCCGGTGCCGTCGTCCGATCCCGCCGGCCCCCCCACCGCCCGTCCGCTCGACGATGTCGCGTCACTATACACCATGTTTCACCGCCTGCCCGACCGCTCCGGCGCACCCTGGTACGATCGTGGCCGCGGCCTGGCCGCACCCGTCCGGCGGGACGGGGGGCAGGCCTTGCGCGAGGAGCAGGCGATGCCAGCGATCTACCTCGACTACAACGCCACGACGCCGATCGACCCGGCCGTCGCGGACGCGATGCTGCCGTTCATCCACCAGCACTTCGGCAACCCGTCCAGCAGCCACCTCTTCGGCGTGACGGCCAAGCGCGCGGTCGAGGCGGCGCGCCGGCAGGTCGCCGAGCTGCTCGGTTGCGCCGTGGACGAGGTGATCTTCACCAGTGGCGGCTCCGAGGCCAACAACCTGGCGATCAAGGGCGTCGCCCGCGCCTACCGGGCGCAGGGGCGGCACATCATCACGTCGGCCGTCGAACACCCGGCGGTGATCGAGGTCTGCCGCCACCTCGAAAGCGAGGGGTACCAGGTCACCTACCTGCCGGTGGACGGGCACGGGCTCGTCGAGCCCCGGCAGGTCGAGGACGCGATCACGCCGCAGACGATCCTCATCACCATCATGCACGCCAACAACGAGGTCGGGACGGTGGAGCCGGTCGCCGCGATCGCCGCGGTGGCCCGCCGCCACGGGGTGGTGTTCCACACCGACGCGGCGCAGTCGGTCGGCAAGATCCCGGTGCGCATCGCCGACCTCGGCGTCGATCTCCTCTCGATCGCGGGGCACAAACTATACGCGCCCAAGGGGATCGGCGCCCTCTACCGGCGCCGCGGCGTACGCCTCGACAAGCTGATCGACGGTGCAAACCATGAGATGGATCAACGCGCCGGCACCGAAAACGTCATCGAGGTCGTCGGCCTCGGCGCCGCGTGCGAGTTGGTCGGACGCAACCTGGAAACGTACTCCGAGCGCATGCGCTCGCTGCGCGATGCGCTCGAGAGCGGCCTGCGGCACCGCTTCCCCGCGCTGCGCGTCAACGGGCACCCCGAGCGGCGCCTGCCCAACACGGCCAGCGTCTCGTTCCGCGGCCTGGAGGCCAACACGATCCTCGCGGAGCTGGAGGGCGTCGCCGCCTCGGCGGGCGCCGCGTGCCACAGCGACCGGGTCGAGGTCTCGAGCGTGCTGCAGGCGATGCACGTGCCGCTCGAGGACGCGATGGGCACGGTCCGCTTCTCGGTGGGGCGCTTCACGACGGCGGCCGAGATCGAGCGGGCGGTTGACGAGATCGCCGGCGTCGTCGAGCGGCTGCGGCCGCGCGGCGCGGTCCCGGCGCCGGCGCCCCGGGGCGCCGAGGTCCGCCTGACGCAGTTCACGCACGGCCTCGGCTGCGCCTGCAAGCTGCGGCCGCAGTTGCTCGAAGCGGTGCTCAAGCGCCTGCCGGTGCCCGGCGATCCCGCGAT
>JAJXUY010000476.1 GCA_021782525.1 Acidobacteriota bacterium
CGCTGGCTCCACATCGGGTTCTTGAACTCGGCGCGGGCGAGCAGGAGCAACGTTTCCGCGGTCGGGTTCAGGCGCGCCGCCTGGTCGAGCAGCTGCACCGCCATGCCGACGTCGCCAGCGCGCAGCAGCTCTTTGGCGCGCGCCACGTTGGCGTCGACGACGGCGCCTCGCGCCGCGCGGCGGCGCTCCTCCTCCTTGGAGGTGTCGCCCTTGTGCGACGCCCCGAGCGTCTTCTCGTAGCGGGCCCGCCGTTCGGCGTGGCCGAGCGTGTCGTACGCCTCCTGCAGCGCCGAGTAGATCTCGGCGAGCTCGTTGCGCAGCGAAGCGAGGTGCGGTTCCCGGGCACGATCCGGGTGGTAGAGCTTGACGAACTCGAGGTACCGCGAGTGCACTTGGTCCTGCGTCGCTCCCGGCGACAGCCCGAACCTGCGGTAGTGATCGCGGTGGCGGATCTCCGCGGCCAGCTTGATCACCTCGGCGTACTCCCGCTGCTCGTTCGCGCTGTACTGCAGCTCCTCGACCTCTTCCAACACCGGCTCGGGCGGCGGCGTGACGTCGGGCCGCGCCAGCGGCTTGAGCGCCGACTCCGCCCGGATCTCCACCAGCCCGGCCACTGCGAGCGCCGCCAGGGCGCGGGCGAACTCGCCGCCCGGCATCGGCGCCACCCGCTGCAGCTGCTTGACCGTGCTGGTCCCGTCCACGCGGGAGAGCAGGTATCCCTCCTGGGGCGTGAGCCGGAGCTGCTGGTAGAGCAACAGCGCGTCCTGGGCGGTCCAGACGTACGCCTCGCCGCCGATCAGGGTCTGCAGGTCAGCGTCGTCGGGAAGCTCCCGCACCGCCGCCGCCAGCAGAGAACCGGTGGTCATGGCGAGGGAAACTGCGTCGATCGGCAGCGTGTCTCCGTCGGCGAATTTCCACTCGCCCGGCTCCAGCAACATGCGCGAGACGATCGCCACCGAGAGCGCTTCCAACTCCCGCGTGAGCGCGTCCGGCTTTAGCAGGTTCTCCTGCACGAGGAACGTGCCGAACCGCACACCGTCGGGCTGGCGCAGCAGCGCGATCGCCATCCGGCTGGCGTCGAGGACGCCGCGCCGCGCGAGCCAGCGGCCGAGCTTCTCGTCCTCGTCGTCGGACACCACCGCGCGGGCGTGCCCCGACTCGAACCAGACGTGCCGCGTCCCGCCGGGTCCGACGATGTCGAGCCGCCCCATCGCCAGCCGGCGCACGCTCTCACGCAATAGCGGCGACAACCCACCGGCGTCGAAGCGCCCCTGGGGAGTGAGGCCCTGGGTCATCTCAGCGGAGTCTAGCCGCTTTTCAGCACAGGCTCAAGGCGTACTGCCCTCGACGCGGACAACGTGCGGCGGAAACCCCCGCGCCACGACGCCGGAGGGGAGCCGCGAGCTCGCGTCCTTGGCCGCGGCCTCGCTCGGGAAGTGACCCCAGACGAGGCGATAGCACTGGCCGTCGCCCTGCCCGAACGGGACCACCCGCAGATTGGCCTTGTCTTGCTCCTGGCGGCGGTAGAGGCGCTCGAGCTCGGCCGGTTGACACCCGCCGTCCACGGCCACGGCCCACGGCCCACCGCCCCCGGCGACCGAGGCGCCCTCCCATGGGCGGAAGTACAGCAGCAGCGCCGCCGCGATCACGAGCAGCGCGACGAGCACGATCCGCGGCCAGAGACGGCGCCGGGGCGCCAGCGAGAACGCCGGCTCCGGAACGGTGGAGAGCGGCGTTTCGGCGACGCGGGACACGGCCTCGACGAGGCCGGCGCCGGCCGCCGCGGCGAGCAGCCGCAGAGCGACGTCCCGCCCGTGCGGCGACGGTTCCGAGATCTCCAACGCCGTCCGCTGATCGTTGACCTTCGCCAGGATCGCCATCCCCTCCTCGGTCAGGACGAGGGCCCCCACCCGCTTCGGGAACTCCGGCAGGCGGCGGAGGATCAGCGTCGGGTCGGGGAGGAACACCCCGACCAGGTCGTCGCCGCCGGTGCCGAGGCCCATCTCCATCACGAGGTGGGGATAGGAGATCGTGAGCCCTTTGGCCTCGAAGGGAAGGGCGCTGTCGAAGTTCGCTTCCGCGTCGTCCGCAAGGAAGAACTCGCGCAGCCGCTCGGCCACCGTCCGCTTGACCACGGCGTTCGCCTCGGCCTGCGAGACCTGCCCCGACGCCACCGCGGCTGCGGCCTCGCCGAACCACTCGCCGCCGCCGGTCAGGCCGAACGCCGCGGCGAGGCGCTCGTTGTCGTCGCCCTCGACCGCCACGATCTGCAAGCTCGAGACGTAGAGCCTCAGCTCGCCGCCGGCCCAGCGCAGATGCGCGGTCCCCTTCCCCTTGCGTCCGACCCAGAGGGCAAGCTGGCCCGCCGCGGATGTGCGTCCCATGGCCGCAACAGTAGCGAAACTCGCCGCCCCCGTCAAAGGGGCGCGCCGCCTGCAACGACGGTGAAGAGCTGAGAGACGTGGGCGGTGGCCGGTGGCCGGTGAAGACCGTGGGTCGTGGTTCGTGGATCGTGGGCCGATGAAACAGAGACCGGAGGACAGGGGTCAGCGATCGGGGATCGAC
>JAJXUY010000477.1 GCA_021782525.1 Acidobacteriota bacterium
CCGCGTGCACGGCGTCTCCCTCGCCGAGATCGGGCTCATGAGCCTGCTGTCGCTGCCGTGGACGTGGAAGATGCTGTGGGCGCCGCTCGTGGACCGGTACGGGGTGCGGCAGCAGTGGATCGCGGCTTGCCTCGTCGCCCTCGCGGGCGCGACGCTCCTCATCATCCCGCACGACGCCGCACACCCGTCGTGGGCGCTGTGGGCCGTGCTGGCGGCGTTCACGGCGGCGTCGGCGACGCAGGACATCGCGATCGACGCCTGGGCCGTGGACGTGTCCACCCCGGAGGAGAGCGGGGCGATCAACGGGGTGCGGGTGTCGGCCGCGCGCATCGCCCTGCTGGTGGGTGGAGGGGGGGTGCTGTTCCTCGCCGGCCGCACCGGCTGGACGCCGCTGTGGATCGCACTGGCCGGGCTCTTCCTCGTGTTCGCCGTGATCGCATGGTCGAGCCCTCGGGTGCCGCTCGACGCCGCCAAGCGGCGCCGGGTGATCGCTCCGGTGCTGCGCTGGTTGGCGCGGCGGGAGATGGTGCCGGTGCTGCTGTTCGTGCTCCTGTTCAAACTCGGCGACTCCCTGCTCGGGCGCATGGTCAAGCCGTTCTGGGTGGACCGCGGCTACTCGCTCGCCGAGATCGGGCTGATCTCGGTCACGATGGGCGTGGCGCTGACGATCGCCGGCGCCCTGGCCGGAGGGTGGTTCGTCAAGCGGTTCGGCATCTTCCGCGCGCTGCTCTGGCTCGGGCTCGCGCAGGCGGTGACCAACCTCGGCTACGCCGCCGTCGCCGAGTTCGCGCTGCCGCGCGCGAGCATCTACGCCGTCTCGCTGCTCGAGTCGTTCACCCAGGGCCTCGGGACCGCGGCGTTCCTCTCGTTCCTGATGAACCTGTGCGAGCGGGAGCACGCGGCGACGCAGTACGCGCTGCTGTCGGCGCTGTTCGCCCTCTCCCGCGACGGCGCCGGCGCGTTCTCCGGGCTCGCCGTCGAGCGGTTCGGCTACGGGCCGTTCTTCGCCTTCACGGCGGTGGTGTCGCTCCCGGCGCTGCTGCTCCTGCCGCTGGTGCGCCCGCGGATCCGCGAGCAGGCCGGCGCGGGTACCTGAGCCCGGTGGGGGCGTAGAATGGCACGCCGCGGGGGGCGTGCTCGCGGATGCGCTCCGCGCCTTTCGGGGAAACACAGGAGGGGTTCGCATGAGAGCTCAAACGGCCACCGTTCTCGCCACCGTCCTTGCGGCGTCCGCCGCATGGGCCGCCGCGCCCGTTGCCACGCCGACCCCGGCGCCGGAGCGGGACGTCGCGGTGTACCAGCCGAAGTACGAGGACCCCGTCATCAAGCAGATGGAAGAGCACGACAAGCAGGTGGCCAAGGAGCAGGAGGAGCTGACGGCCAAGATCCGCGCCGCGCAGGACGCCAAGCGGGAGGCGGAGAGGAAGGCCGCGCAGGTGCTCCGCTTCGACATGTCGGGGATCGTCAAGCCCGCCAGCCCGGCGGCGTTCAAGCAGGCGTGGCACTTCCCCCCGGTGGCCCAGTACCTGACCGGCACGTGCTGGAGCTTCTCGACGACCTCGTTCTACGAGTCCGAGATCTACCGGCTCACCGGCCGCAAGGTCAAGCTTTCCGAGATCTGGACGGTGTACTGGGAGTACGTCGAGAAGATGCGGCGCTTCGTGCGCGAGCGCGGCGACTCCCTGATCGACGAGGGGTCGGAGGCGAACGCCGTGCCGCGCATCTGGAAGCAGTACGGGGTCGTGCCCGAGGCGGCGTACCCGGGCGTGCTCTCGCCCGACGGGCGCCACGATCATTCGCAGCTGATCGCGCAGCTCAAGGAGCTGTCGACGTGGGTCAAGACCAACAACATATGGGACGAGGGGCGGGTGCTGGCGATGACGCGGGTCATCCTCGACCACGAGCTCGGCGCGCCGCCGCAGCGCTTCACGTACGAGGGGCACGAGTACACGCCGAAGCAGTTCCTCGCCGATGTCGTCAGGCTCAACCTCGACGACTACGCCGAGTTCATGTCGACGCTGTCGGTGCCGTTCTACACCCAGGGTGAGTACAAAGTGCCGGACAACTGGTGGCACGATGCGTCGTACTACAACGTGCCGCTCGACGAGTGGTACGCGGCGCTCAAGAGCGCGGTGCAGCACGGTTACACCGTCGCGCTCGGCGGCGACGTCTCCGAGCCCGGCTACAACGGCTTCGAGAACGCGGCGGTGGTGCCGACGTTCGACATCCCGCAGGCGTACATCGACCAGAGCGCGCGCGAGTTCCGCTTTGCCAACCACACAACGACGGACGACCATGGCATCCACCTCGTCGGCTGGACCACCCTCGACGGCCACGACTGGTTCCTGATCAAAGACTCGGCGCGCTCCTCGCGCTGGGGCAAGTTCGACGGCTACTACTTCTATCGCGACGACTACGTGCGCCTGAAGATGCTCACGTTCGTCGTGCACAAGGATGCGGTTCGCGACCTGCTGGCGAAGTTCGCGCCGGCGCAGCCGACGCCGTGAAGTTGCTTCAGGCGGCGCGGCGGGAGATGACATCGTGCCGGTAGCATCGTTGGGAGA
>JAJXUY010000478.1 GCA_021782525.1 Acidobacteriota bacterium
TCCAGCGGGGACACGCCGAGGCGGGTGGCGAGGCGATCGAGGACCGGACCGAGCAGGTCCATGGCGTCGACGCCGTGGATGCGGGCCTCCCGCAGCATCACAGTGCGCAGGTGGTCGGAGACGAGCGTGTGGAGGACGAGCGACTCGCGCACGGCGGCCTCGGCCACGACGGCCCGGACCTGCTCCGCGGTGCGCACGCCGCCGCAGCGCGTGATCGCCACCGGCGCCCCCTCGAACTGGACGAGGGCGGACCGCACGACGCGCTCGGCGGTCTCGCCGGTGGCGTCGGAGACCACGTAGACCCTGAGCATCGCCATCGTGTCGCCTCTCCCGCCGCGCCTTTGACCACGTATAGCACCAACCGGAGGGACGGCCAAGTGTCGGGCGCGCCGGGGCGCGTATCATCGGCCGGCGAGGCACGACGAGAGGGAGACCGCGATGGAACTCCGCATCAACCCGAACCTGGCGCGACTGGTCTGCTCCAACTCCGGCAAGGAGGTTCCGGCGCACGGCTTCGCCTCCCCGATCGGCCTGTGCCGGTGCTGCCCCCGGCCAGGCAAGCCGGTCGTGGTCGAGTACGACCTGCAACGGGTCCGCGCCGAGGTGGCGGCGACGCCGCTGGGGGCCAACGGCGCCCGTGGGCCGTGGCGGTTCGCGCCGCTGCTGCCGGTGCTCGGCGTCCCCGAGGAGTACGCCGCGGACGTCGGCGGCACGCCGGTGGTGCGACACGAGAGGCTGAGCGCCCGCCTCGGCGTCGAGGTGCTGCTCAAGAACGAAGGCACCAACCCGTCCGGGAGCTTCAAGGACCGCGGCCTGGCGGTGGCCGTGGCGCTCGGGCGCGCCTGCGGCGCACGCCGATTCTGCGTCCCGACCCAGGGGAACGCCGGCGTCGCCGCCTGCCTGTTCTCGGCGCGGCTCGGCATGCCCGGGTGCGTCGTCTACATGCCGGAGTCGTACCGGGGCTGCATCTACCACCGGGCGTGCGAGTTCTTCGGCGGCGAGGTGCGCTTCGTCGGCGCCAACATCGCCGCGGCCGGCCGGGCCATGCGCGAGGATCTCGCCGATGAGCTGGGGAGCGGGACGACCGTCGACATCTCCACGTTCTTCGAACCGGGTCGGCTCGAGGGGAAGAAGACGATGGGGCTGGAGATCGCGCTCGACCTCGGCCCCGGCGCGTTCCCGGACGTCATCGTCTACCCCACCGGCGGCGGCACCGGGCTGGTCGGGATCTGGAAGGCGTTCGAGGAGCTCGCGGGTCTCGGCCTTATCGACCCGGCCCGGACTCGGCTGCCGCGCATGGTGGCGGTCCAGTCGGCGAACTGCGCCCCGGTCGTGGCCGCGTTTGCGGAGGGCCTGACCGACGTCGCGCCGGTCGTCTCGCAGGGCACGATCGCGGACGGGCTCGACGTTCCCGGCGCGATCATGGGCCACGGGATCCTGCGCGTGCTCCACGCCTCGGGCGGCACCGCCGTGGCGGCGCCGGAGGAGGCGATCGCCGCGGCGTTCACCCGCTACGGACTGGAGGGGGTCAACGGCGGGGTCGAGAGCGCCGCGACCCTGACGGCGCTCGAGATCCTGCGTGCCGACGGCCGCGTCCGCGCCGGAGAGCGCGTCCTCCTGCTCAACACCGGCACCCAGCTCATCCCGCTCTCACGCGGTACCTGGTACCACAAATAGGGTACCTGGTACCTCAATATCGACCGGGGGTCCATGGGGCGCCGGCGGCGTCCAACGCGGCGTCGAGCTTGACGAGGTCGGAGTTCACGATCGTCCGCAGCTCGGCGAGCACCGGGCCGAACGCCTGGTCGGCGTCGTCGTACGCCTGCCGCATCGTGGCGGTCGGCGCCTGGGTCGTGGCCCACAGCGAGTTTACGATCCCCTGGACGCGGTCGACGATTGCGGGCGGCACCGGCTCGTTGTAGCCCTCCATGACCCGGTCGCCGGAGAGCGCCCGCTGGATCTGGGCGAGCCGCGTGTCGAGGTCGCGGGCCTGGTCGGCGAGCGCCGCCACCGGCGCCGCCGTCTCGGCGAGCGCCACCTGGATCAAGGCCAGTCGCGCGCGCGCCTCCTTGGCGGTCTCGACGGCGCCGAGGACGGCGCGCTGCAAGCGGGCCGTCTTGGTCTCGAAGGCGAGGACGGCGGCCTGGTCCCCGGCTTTCAGCGTCGCGAGACCGAGCGGGACGACGCGGAACTGCTGCGGGCTGGACGTCTCGGTGGCCGCCCCGTTGACGCGGACGGCGAGTCGCACCGAGTACGTGCCGGGCACCGCCATCGGCCCCTCGTCGGGGGCGTCCCACGGCGCCCGTTCCTTCGTGGCGGACGGGAGCTTGGCCGGCGTCGAGGGCGGGAAGCGGAGGTCCCACGCGATGCGATGGAAGCCCTTCTGCGCCGACGCCGCGATGCGACGGACCACGTTGCCGCCGCTGTCGGTCACGGTCAGCTCGACCGCGGGTTTCGGTTCGAGCGCCTCGGCGTGCAGCTGCTGGGCGGTCGGGTAGGGAGGTGCCACGCCCTTGGCCGCCGCCTCCTTCTCCGCCTCGTGGCGGAGTTCGCGGGCGGTCTT
>JAJXUY010000479.1 GCA_021782525.1 Acidobacteriota bacterium
GGAGCACGTTCGCTTCCTCCCCGGCCGGATCGACGCGCCGTTCCTCTCCCGGCTGCGCCCGAGCCCGGGCCCCGAGGTCGTGCTCCTCGACCCGCCGCGGCAGGGGACCCTGCCCGGGGTTGCGGCGGCGCTCGCCGCGCGGAAGCCGTTGCGCGCGGCGCACCTCTGCTGCGGCACCGACGAGATTCCGCGCGAGGTCGCCGCCTGGGCCGGGGCCGGGTACCGTCTGGCCCGCGCCGTCCCCCTCGACCTGTTCGCCGGGACCACGGCGCTCGAGACGATACTGCTGCTCGAGCCAGCGTCCGCCGCCGTCGGTTGACCGGGGTTCCGCCTCAGCGCGCCGCGCCGTCCGCGGGTGACCCCTGGCGGCCGGCCGCCTCGTCGTCAAGCGCCTCGCGCAGCGAGCGCGCCAGCGTCGCGATGTCGAACGGCTTCTGCAGGAAGCGGGGACGGCAGCACTGCGCCCTCTGGCGGAGGACTTCCTCCGTGTAGCCGGACATCAGGATCACGCGCAACCGCGGGTCGCGGGCGCACAGGCCCTCGGCGAGGTCGACCCCCGACCGGCCCGGCAGCATGACGTCGGTGAGCAGCACGTCGAACCGCTGGTCATCGCCCTGGTGTGCCACGTCCTCTGCGGCCGCCGCCGCCGTGACCGCGTACCCCAGCGTGCTCAGGATCTCGGTCAGGCTCGCGCGCGCAGCCGCCTCGTCTTCCACGAGAAGGATCCTCTCCCCCCGGCCGGGCGGGAGTCCGTCCGCCTCCCGGGCCAGCCTTCTCGGCGCCGGCCGGATCGGCTCGGCGGCCGCCGGCAACGTGATGCGGAACGTGGTGCCGACGCCGACCTCGCTCTCCACCGCGACCTCCCCGCCGTGCGCCGTGACGATGCCGAGCACCACCGGCAGGCCGAGGCCCGTTCCGCGCCCGGCCCCTTTGGTCGTGAAGAACGGGTCGAAGATGCGGTCGCGGATGGCGGGCGGGATCCCGCTGCCCGTGTCCGCGACCTCGAGCCAGACCCGATCGTCGCCGCCGCCCGTGCGCACGGTCAGCGTGCCGCCGGAGGGCATCGCGTCGCCGGCGTTGAGCGCGAGGTTGATCAGGAGCTGCTCGAGCTGGGCGCGGTCGGCCTCGACCCGCATCGGAGTCGCGGCGAGGTCGAGCGCCAGGGCGATCTTCTCGCCCAGCAGCGGACACACCATCCGTCCCCCGTTGCGCGCCAGTTCGTTGAGGTCCAGCGTCTCGGGCGCCGTGACCTCACTGCGGGCGAAGATAAGCAGCTGGCGGGTCAGCTGCGCCCCGCGCCGGATCTGCTCCTCGAGCCCGCCCAGCTCGGCCGCGACGGTCTGGGCATCGGCACGGCGCAGGCGGAGCGTCTCGACCGCGGCCAGCATCGCCTGCAGCAGGTTGTTGAACTCGTGCGCCACCCCGCCGGCCAGGTTGCCGATCGCCTCCATCCGCTGCGCCTGGCGTAGCTGCGCCTCCAGCCGCTTGCGCTCGCTGATGTCGCGGACCGTGGCGAGGATCACCTGCTCGCCGTCGAGCTCGAACAGGTGGTTGCTGATCTCGACCGGGATCGCGCGGCCGTCTTTCGCGACGTGGGACCCCTCCCAGACCGCGAACTTGTCCGCCTGCACCCGCCTCATGATCGCCGGGGTGAGCGCCCTGGTCTCGTCGCTGGCGATGTCTGCGGGGCGGCGCTCGAGCAATTCCTGCCGGCTGTACCCCAGCCTCCGGCACGCCACCTCGTTGACCTCGAGGAACCGTCCCGGGACCCCGTCCGCCCCGATCCGGAACACGAACACGGCGTCGCTGATGCCGTCGAACAACAGGCGGTACTTCGCCTCGCTCTCCCGCAGCGCCTGCTCGGCCCGTTTGCGCTCGATCACCTGCGCGACCGCGATCGAGATCGAGTTGAGGAGGTCGAGTTGCTCCTCGCCGTAGACCGGACGGTCGGCGTACGACTCCAGCACCATGGCGCCGATCACGCGGTCGCTGAGCGTGAGCGGCACGCCGAGCCACTGGGACGTCGGGTCGCCGCCGCGCACCGCCTCGCCGCGCCGTTCCATGGCGAGCAACTCGGGCCCCGAGACGAGCAGCGGCCGCCCGGCCCCGAGCAGGCGCGCGGTGAGGCCGGCCCCGGGGGCGATCGGCTGCGGCACGCCGCCGCGCACGTCGAAGAAGTACGGGAACTCCAGCAGGCCCGAGTTGGGGTCGAGGATCGCGAAGTGGAAGTGATCGGCCGGCATCAGGCGCCCGACGATCGCGTGCAGCTCGGCGCAGAGCTCGGCAAGCGTCCGGGTGGACTGGGCGGCCGCGAAGATATCGTTGAGCGCCGCCTCGATCGTGCGGTTCTGCCACCGCGCGCTGATGTCGCGGATCGCCGCGACCTGGACCGAGCGCCCGTCCCAGTCGAAGTGTGAGGCGGTGATCTCCACCGGAAACACCCGCCCGTCCTTGGCGCGGTGCCAGCGTATGGGCACCCGGGTCACCCGCTGCAGCGCCGCCTGCCGGGTCTTGTCCGGCTCCGCCGAGACGTCCGTCTGATTCAGGCGCAGAAACTCGTCCT
>JAJXUY010000480.1 GCA_021782525.1 Acidobacteriota bacterium
CCGAGCGGGTGCTGTACGCCGTGCCGATCGTGCTGCGCCGCCTGATGCGCCGGGCCGCGCCGGAGCGCCGGCGGCAGGCGTGGGAGCGGATCGCCGCGAGCTTCGCCCGGCGCCTGGGCGACCCGCGACCGCTGGTCGGGTTGTACGTCTGCGAGTCGCTCGAGGTGTGCCTCGAACACGTCCGGGCGGAGGACCAGCCCAGTCTGCTGCGCTTCGCCGAGGCGTGGTGCGAGCACCCCGTGTCCGCGACCCGGCTGATGGCATGGCGCCTACTGCTCGCGCTCGCCCGCCGGACCCGGGCCTGGCCGGACGCGGCCGCCGCGGTCGCGCGCCGGGTGGAAGCCCTCGCCGGCCTCGGCGGTGAGCGCTCGGTGGCCGAGCTGTTCCTGCTGCAGCAGATGGCCCAGGCGTGCGGGCGGCCGGACCTCGCCGGGAGCGGCCCGCCCGAGCGGACCGCGGGCCGCGACCCGGTGCGCGAGGTGCTGCTGCGCAACCTGAAGAGCCGCGTGGACTGGGTCGAGAAGAAGGTCAACTGCGACTTCCTCGTGGCGTCGGCGCTCGCCCGCCAGCGGGAGGAGCGCGACCCCGGGGCGTACTTCGCCAACGAGGTCGCGTCCCACTTCGCCAACCTGTTGAAGGTGAGCCGGGTCGAGGGGACCCGTTTTCACGCCGGCCGTTGCCTGCTCGAGCTGCTGGAGGTCTTGACGGCGCCGCAGCGCAACGACGTCATGGTCGAGCTGCTACGCTCGCTCGAGCTCGACATCGAAGCGATCACGCGCTACATCCCGCGCTTCCTCGCGTCGGTACTGGCGAGCCTCCCCGAGCAGGAGTTCGTCGAGGCGCTCGACGACATCGAGGGGAACGTGCGGCGCGGCGCCGAGCCGCTGCAACGCCTCCTGCTCCAGACCGCGAGCTGGCTGCTGAGCGCCCTCCCGGCGGAGCGGCTCGACGCCGGCGTGCTGCGCCGGCTCGCCGGGATGCTGCTCGGAGCGCTCGCGGAGTCGCGCGCTTCGACGCCGGTCGAGGGGTTCGCCCAGATCGCGATGCTGCTCGAGCGCCTCGGCGAGCGTCCCGACGACGGGCGGATGCGCGCCTTCCTCCTGCTCGGGACCAAGAAGCTGCTCACCCTGGTCACGCACCGGCCCGGCGACCGGGTGCGCTTCTTCCTCGTCGGTTCGGCGCTCAACCACATCGACGAGGCGATCACCGGCCTGCGGCCGGCGCTGCGGGCGCTGGAACACCCCTCGGTGGCGTTCATCCCGGGCACGTTCGACCCGTTCACCAGCGCGCACCAGGAGGTGGTCGCCAAGGCGCTCGAACGGGCGGCCGAGGCGGTCGTGCAGATGGACGACTACTCCTGGCGGAAGCACTCGTTGCCGCGCCAGCTGCGGGAGGAGCTGGCGTGGATGGCGCTCGCCGAGATGCCGGGCGCCTACCTGGCGCCGTTCCGTCCGCCGGTCAACCTTGCGCGCCCTTCCGGGATGCGCAAGCTCAGGCACGCGTTCGGTCCACGCGAGCTGGTGCTGGTCGTCGGCTCCGACGTGCTCTCCGGCGCCAGCGCGTACCGCGACCCCGATGGCGAAATTTGGGACGTCCCGCACCTGGTGGTGGTGCGCGAGGGAGCGCCGACCGACGGTCTGCCCGAGAGGATCGCCCGCTTCCGCGCCGGGGCCGCGGTCGTGCCGGTGGCGGAGCGGGCGCGAGGCGTGTCATCGACGGCGCTGCGCTCGGCGCTCGACCGCCACGCCGACCTCGACGCGCTCTGCCACCCGCTGGTCGCGCGGACGCTGCTGGAGCGGCGGCTGTACGTCAACTACCCCGCGTACAAGGAGCAGGTGCCGCCGCCGGAGGAGCGGTTCTCCTGTGGCAGCGGGGCCGTGGAACCGGCCGCCCTGGAGCCCGCGGGGGGGATCGCGCTCACGGGCGCGGACGCCGCCTCCCTCGACGGCGCCACCGCATGCACGCTCACGAGCGGCGGGTCGGACGCCGCCGCGCTGGCCTCGCTGGCGTGGCGCACCGTGCCGGCCGCCGCGCTTCCCGTGGTGCTGGGGGACGAGGGGCTGGCGCAGCCCGCCGGCGGCCGCCTGCTCGGGCAGGGCGCTCTCGTCGAGACGATCGGGCTGTCGCCGGAGGGCGACGGCGGCGCGAGGCTAGAGCGCCTTCTCGCCGAGGCGCTCGGCCGCTGGCTCGATGCCGGGATGCTGTTCGCCGTGCTGCCGCCGGGGAAGGGAGGCGCGCTCGCGAGCGCGCTCCACCGCGTGGGAGCGGCGCCCGCGAGGGATGCGGCGGGGCTCGAGGATGGGCTCGCGGTCCTGCGTCTGGAGAACCCGCTCGTCCTGCTCTGGGATGTCGAGAACGTGCTGCAGCCTCCCTATGCGGCCGCGCCGGCGGTGCGGCACGCGCTCGACGGCAGCCGCGCGGCGATCGCCGAGTTCTTCGCCGGGCTGAAGCCGGGTCGGGCGCTGCTGCACCTCGGCGAAGAGCAGCTCAAGCGACGCGTCGTGCAGTGGGCGATCGAGATCCTGGGCGACCAGCCGCCACGGCGGCGCTGGGTGACGC
>JAJXUY010000481.1 GCA_021782525.1 Acidobacteriota bacterium
CGCCATCGGCGGCGAGGTCGCCGGCATGCTCGCCGTGCCCGCCATCGACGGCGCCACGCTCGGCGAGCTCGCCCGCGAGATCCTCGGCGGGCGGGCGGGGTTCGCCACCGTGTGGGAGCGGGAGCAGCGGCCGCGCGACGAGGCCCGGCAGACGCTCGGCAACGGCGCCGTCGTCCAGGTGCGCTGGGTCCCGGGCGAGGTCGGCGTCGTGGCGCTCGCTCTCGGCAACATCGCGCCGCGCGCCGGCCGCGAGGTCGCGGCGGCCACGGCCGCCGCCGCCGAGCGGCGCGGCTGGGCCGCGACCGAGTACGACTTCGCCGGGGTCACGGGCGTGGCGGTGGCGGCGCCGACGGCGGTGATCACCGACGTCCTCGAGCGCATGAGCGAGGCCGCGACCGCGGTGCGGCCGGCCGCGCACGACGACCTCGAGGCGGCGGTGATGCGCGGCCTCGGCTTGACCGACGCGCCGGCGGCGGAAGCGTTCTCGATCGCGCTGGCGCTGCCGGCCGACGTCGAGCTCGGCGGTGAGGCCGTCGGCAAGTTCTTCGGCAGCATCCCGTCGGCCGGCGTGACCACCGGCGTCGCCGGCGGCCAGCCGGGCCTCAACTGGACCGTGACCGGCGAGGCGCCGCAGCTGGCCGCCGTCGTCGATCTGCCCCCGACGGTCGACGGCCTCGTCGCCGGGCAGGTGCTGCGCGACCGGCTCGCGCAGCAGCCCGGGATCGTCTCCGCGCTGCTCGCGCCCCCGGGGCGGCTCGTGCTCACCGTCGGCGGCAGCGGCGGCGCGCACGTGCCGGCGCTCGACGCCAGCCTGGGCGGCGCCTGGCGCGGTGTGCGCCGCCCCGCCTCGGCCGGCGAGGTGGCGACCGCCGCGCACGAGCTGCTGGCGGTGTTCTACGGCGATCCCGCCGAGGCCGCGGCGCGGCGGGCGGCCGCCGTCTTCCTCCCGGTGGTGCCGACCGAGCCGGAGCTGCTCTCCGCCGGCCCGCCCGAGATCGGGAAGGTCCTCGCCGCGCTCCCGGCGTGGGACGCCCTGACCCGCTACGCGCGCGGCATCGCGCCGCCGGAGAAGCCGGTCAAGCCGGTTGTGCGAAAATCCCGCCCGCCCCGGGGTTGAGCGCTCCGCGGGCCGGGGGAGGCGGCATGGGTGAGGGAACGCCGGCGATCAAGGAGCAGATGGACCTCTTGCTCAAGGGGTGCGTGGACGTCGTGCGCCCCGAGGACCTCGAGGCCCGCCTGGTGGCCGCCGCGCGCGAGAAGCGGCCGCTCACGGTCAAGGTCGGGTTCGACCCGTCCGCCCCCGACCTCCACCTCGGCCACGCGGTCGTGATCCGCAAGATGCGGCACTTCCAGCAGCTCGGCCACCGCGTCGTCTTCCTCATCGGCGACTTCACCGGCATGATCGGCGACCCCACCGGCAAGAAGGCGACGCGGCCGCAGCTCACCCGCGACCAGGTGGCGGCCAACGCCGAGACGTACAAGCGGCAGATCTTCAAGCTCCTCGACCCGGACGCGACGGTGATCGACTTCAACGCGCGCTGGCTCGGCGCGCTCTCGAGCGAGGAGTGGATCCGCCTGACCGCGCGCGTGACGCTGGCGCAGATGCTCGAGCGCGACGACTTCGCCAAGCGGCTGGCCGCCGGGGAGGCGATCTCGCTGCACGAGCTGCTCTACCCGGTGGCGCAGGCGTACGACTCGGTGGCGCTCAAGGCCGACGTCGAGCTCGGCGGCACCGACCAGCTCTTCAACCTGCTCGTCGGCCGCGACCTGATGGGGAAGCTCGGCCTGCCGCCGCAGATCGTGATGACGCTGCCGCTCCTCGAGGGACTCGACGGCGTCGAGAAGATGTCCAAGTCGCTCGGCAACTACGTCGCGGTCGAGGACGCGCCGGAGGAGATGTTCGGCAAGCTGATGTCGATCTCCGACGCCCTGATGTGGCGCTACTGGACGCTGTGCACCGACCGCACACCGGCCGAGATCGAGGCGCTCAAGAAGGCGGCCGCGAGCGGCGCGCGCCACCCGATGGACGTGAAGTTCGACCTCGCCCGCACGGTCACCGCCGACTTCCACGGCGCCGGCGCCGCGGCGGCCGCGGAGGCGCACTTCCGCACCGTGCACCAGAAGCGCGAGGTCCCCGACGAGGTCGCCGAGATCGCGCTGCCCGCCGCGGCCGAGCCGCTCCCGATCGGCAAGCTGCTGGTGGCGGCGCAGCTCGCCCCGAGCCACGCCGAGGCGCGGCGGCTGCTGCAGCAGGGCGGCGTCAAGGTGGAGGGGGAGACGGTGCGCGACCCGTTCACGACGCTCGCCGCCGCCGCCGGCAGCGTCCACCTCGTGCAGGTCGGCAAGCGCCGCTTCGCCCGCGTCCGCTTCAGCTAGGCCACTGCGGAGTGACGGGCGGAGAGTTGCAGATGGTCAGGGAAGAGGTGAGAGGGTAGAGGGAAGAGGGAAGACAGGAACACCCGGTCTTCGTCGTTCTTCTACCTTCTACCTTCTAGCTTCTACCCTCTTCCCTTTGACGCCTCTGGCTGACTACTCGCTGTCCTGGCACTCGGCGCACAG
>JAJXUY010000482.1 GCA_021782525.1 Acidobacteriota bacterium
CGAGCACCGCGTGCAGCGCCTCGTAGCCAAACGGTTCCCCGGCGGCGTTGCGCCCCTCCACGAGGCCGTCGGAGTAGAGCACGAGCCGGCTCCCGGGGGCGAACGCGAGGGTGCGGCTGGGGGGCGGGTCGGGCCAGCGGTGGCCGAGCGGGAGTGAGGCCAGGAGGATCTCCTCGGTGGTGCCGTCGCGGGCCAGCAGCACGCCGGGCGGGTGGCCGGCGCTCGTGATCTCGAGCCGCGCCGCATCGCTGTCGATCTCGGCGAGGGCGAGCGACACCATGCGCTGCTGCAGCGCCTGGCCGAGGAGCAGGCGGTTGATGCGCTCGAGCAGGTCGCGCCCGTGCCGCCCTTCGCCGGCCAGAGTGGCCACCGCCGACTTGACCATCGCCATCAGCAGGCCGGTCGGCAGCCCGTGCCCCGCGACGTCCCCGATCGCCGCCACGATCCGGCCCGGGGCGACCTGCAGGACGTCGAAGTAGTCGCCGCCCACTTCCGCCGCCGGCCGGAAATGCGCGACCAGCGCGAGCGGACCGCTCGTCAGCTCGCGCGGCGGCAGCAGGCTCTCCTGGATTTCGCGCGCGAGGTCCATCTCGCGCGCCAGACGCTCCTTCTCCGCCACCTCCCCGAGCATGCCACGGACCGATTCGGTCATGGCGTTGAACGAGACGGCGAGGTCGCCCAGTTGGTCGCGGCGCTTGACCGGGATGCGGTGGTCGAGGTCGCCCGCCGCGACCGCCCGCGCCCCGCGTGTCAGGCGCGCCGTCGCCCGCGCGATACGGAAGATCATGGCGACCGCGAAGCCGACGGCGATCAGGTAGAGCGAACCGAAGACGATGCCGACGACGCGCAGCATCGTCTTGAACTCGCGGCCGACCCCCTCCTGCGGGGCGAACAGCTCGGCGAGCGCGCCTCGCGGGGCGAGCTTGATCACGGTCAGAACGATCGCGTCCTTGAGCTCGGCGCCGCTGGCGAACGCCCTCGGGCCCGAGGTGGGCCAGGCCCAGAAGAGCCGCACCCGCTGCCACCACGTGCTGCCGCTACCCGAACCCCCCGAGAGCCACGCGGGCTCGACCTCGGCCGCAGATGCGGGCCGTCCGTTGACGGTGACCTTCGCGGCGCCGTCCGGCGCGTCGGCGATCGTGACCGAGTTGCCGTTCGGTCGGCCCGGCCGCTCCTGGGTCACGAACCGGACCTCGTACCAGCGGCCGGGCCCGAACGCGCGGGCGGTGGCGAGGTCGAGGGGGAGCAGCACGGCCGCGATCGCGTCGCCGCGCCGTGCCACCGCGGCGAGATAGCCCGATCGGCCGGCGAACACCGCGCCCTGCCACCCCGCCTCGGTGGCCCATTGTGGGACCGCCAGGGTAGCGGCGCCCGGGCTGCTCGAGCGGCCGGAGGGGGCGTCGAGCACCCACTCGAGGCGCATCGCGTCCGGGAGCGCCTGGCCGCCGTTCTCGACGGTCTGGCGCGCGGCCGCCGGTCGCCCGGCCGCCAGCTCGACCGCGGCGGCGCGGGCCAACCCGGCCAGCGTGGAGCCCAGGTTGTCCATCTCGCCGCGGACCCGCGTCGCGGCGTACTGGCCGACCAGCGCGTAGCCGACGACGAACGCCAGGCAGGCGGCCAGGGCGATCGGGGTCAGGCCGATGAGCAGGTACGAGATGAAGAGGCGAACCCCGACCCGGTAGGTGAGCGCGCGCCAAAGGGAACGCGCGCCGAGCACGAGCGCGGGCAGCGACCAGAAGACGGCCGCCGCGGTGACCAGGCCGGCGATGACGCCGCCTGCCGCGGCCACCTGCGCCCCGACGGCCGCGAGCACGAGCGCCGCAAGGACCGCGAAGTACGCGGTGCGGACCACGGACCGCCTTTGCCGCCGACCGACCCCGTCACGCGCTCTCATCCCGCCCCTTGCTACGCGAACGATACCGGAAAGGTTGTCGGCGGCGCCGTCATCGCACACGCCGGCGGCGGTTGGCGACGTAGTCGGCGAGGATGAACCCCCCGAGGTCGTGGGGGTTCGCGAAATAGGCGCGGCCGCGGTTGATCTTGGTGAGCTGCTCCACGAACTGCTGCAGCATCGGGTCGGTGGCGATCATGAACGTCGTGATCACGACCTTCTGCCGCCGGCAGCGGTCGGCCTCCTCGAGCGTGCGGTTGACGATCTTGAGGTCGAGGCCGTACGGGTTCTTGTACACCGCGTGCCCCTCGGTGATCGCCGAGGGCTTGCCGTCGGTGATCAGGAAGACCTGCTTGTTCGGGTGCCGGCGCCCGGCGAGCATCCCGCGGGCGACCGCGAGCGCCTCGCAGGTGTTGGTGTGGAACGGGCCCGCCTGGATCCCCGGGATGTCGGAGAGGTCGATGCGCGTGGCGCGGTCGCCGAACACGAGCACGCCGAGCCAGTCGTTCGGGTACTTCGAGGTGATCAGCTCGGTCATAGCGAGCGCCACGGTCTTGGCGGGGGTGATGCGGTCCTCGCCGTAGAGCACCATCGAGTGCGAGATGTCGATCGCCACGACGGTGGCGCACGACGTGAGCTGCTCCCGCTCGCTGACCTCGAGGTCT
>JAJXUY010000483.1:0-1858 GCA_021782525.1 Acidobacteriota bacterium
CTCGCGTGGCCGGGCGTGAAGGACGTGGTCGTGCTGCTCGGCACCAACGACATCTGGTTCGGCGCCGGCGGCGTGGCGGGCAAGCCCATCCCGCCCTACGGGACGGCCGCCGCCATCGAGCAGGGTCTTCGCACGGTGGCGGCCGCGGTCCGCGCCCGCGGCCTGAACGTCTACGCCGTCACCCTGCTGCCGCGCGCCAGCTCAACGAAGCTGGACCACGACATCGCCGAGTACTGGGGACCGGCCGAACAGTCCGTGATGAGCGCAGTGAACGCGTGGCTCCTGTCAGCGCGCACCGGCTTCACCGGCGTGATCAACCTCGCGGCGGTCACGGCCGACGTCTACAACGGTGACTGCAACCCGAACACGCCCTTCGCGCCGTACTTCAATCCCGACCACCTGCACCCCAACGTGGCCGGGGAGACGGCGATGGCCAACGCCATCGGCACCCAACTCTTCGGGATGCCCGACGCGCCGCTCAATCCCCCCGTCCTGAGCGCCAGCCCGACGCCGGGTTGCGCGGCGGCCAAGCTCGCGTCCTCCGTGCTCGCCGCCGCCTCGCCGACGACCACCACAACGGTTGTCCCGACGACGTCGACCGTCGCCCCGACGACCACGACTATTCCGTCTTCCCTGATGCGAAGTGCCCGTTCGCTCGCGATCTGGCTGCTCCTCGCGCTCGTCGTGCTCGCGGCGATCCTGGCACTGGTGGCCCGTCGTCGAGTCACGAGACGCCGGCGCGAGCGCCGTCAGGCCATGCGCGTGGTGTCGTACCCCCGCGTGCCGCCGCCGGCCCCGCCGCGCAGCGGACCCAACCCTCGCTCGGGACCCCGCCGGCGCTGAGTCAGCGCAGCCGGTAGCGAAAGCGCAGGAACGCCTCGCCGCTGCGACTCGTCATCTCGCCGTCGGACCGCCAGCCGAGCGCTTCGTAGAAGTGGCGCGCCGCGAGATCGGGCGGCGTCACGAGGACCAGTTCGTCGTCGTTCGCGGCGCGCGCCGTGGCGATCGCCGCATCGATCAGCCGGCGTCCGACGCCGCCGCCCTGCGCCGCCGGGTCCACCAGCACGTGGGTCACCTCACCGACCCGCGGCGAGCCGGCCGGCGGCGCCGCCGCGGTTCGACGGAATCGCGCGAGGATGAGTCGTGCGACGCCGCGCGCGTAACGTCCCGCCCGCGTGACAACCAGGTCCCTCGCCAGCCGGGGGCGCACGGCGGCGGCCACGGCGATCGATCGGGCCAGCGCGACCCCGTGGTCGCGAACCATCGCGCGCACGTGCGTCGCCGGATCGGTCGCCCCGAGCAGGACGCCGATCACCCGGCCGGTGTCGTCGACCGCCACGAAGGACATCGAACCCGGGGTCGTCGTCCACGCCCGGTAGTAGGCGCGCATGAACGAAGGGCCAAAACGCGAGAGGAACTCCATGTCGAGCACCGCGAGGTGGAGCTTCACGGCCGCCTTGATGTCGGCCGGGTCGAGTTCGCGGACGCTCACCACGATCGAATCCTGCCCGCCGTCGTCGCGGCCGATGCGAAGGGTGCTCTGGGTGGAATAGTCAACTGTACGCCGGGGCGGGCGGGTCACCGCCGGTCACGGCGGTCAGGCCACTGCTAGATTGACCCCGATGGCACCACCGCGACACGGCCGGCGGGTCAACGTGCGTCGGCGCCGTTTCATCGCGGTGATGGCGCTCATCCTCGTCGTGCTGCTCATCGTCGCGACGACCCGGGGATCGGGGCCGACCACCCCCTCGAGCACGACGACCAGTCCGTCTGCTACGTCGTCGTCGACGTCGTCGTCCACGTCGACACAGCCACCCACCCCGCACGCGCCCTTCGCGGTGGGCGCCGTGACCTTCAC
>JAJXUY010000483.1:1868-2555 GCA_021782525.1 Acidobacteriota bacterium
CCGGTGACCGTTCGCTACCCCGCTGTCGGTACCCCGGGCACCGCGCGCCTCGGCCTCGCCCCGCTGCGCGGCGCCGGGCCCTACCCCCTGCTCATCTTCTCCCAGGGCTTTGACATCTCGCCCGAGGCGTACGCGGGGCTGCTCAACGCGTGGAGCGCCGCGGGCTACGTCGTCGCCGACCCCGCCTACCCCTACACGTCGCCCAACGCCGTCGGCGGGGTGATCCGCACTGACATCGTGCACCACCCCGCTGACCTGAGCTTTCTCATCACGACCGTGATCGCCGACAGCGCACAGACCACCAACGCCCTGCACGGGCTCGTGAACGCCCACGAGATCGGCGTCGTCGGCCAGTCCGACGGCGGCGACGTGAGCCTCGCGGCCGTGGCGAACTCGTGCTGTCGCGACTCGCGTATCGGCGCGGCGGTGATCCTCTCGGGGGCCGAGCTCACCTGGTTCCCCGGGACCTACTTCACGACCGGCTCGGCACCGCTGCTCGTCGTCCAGGGCACCAACGACCTCACGATGAACCCGGTCACCTGCAGCGTCACGCTCTACAACGAGGCGCCGACGCCCAAGTACTACCTAGCCATGATCGGCCAGACCCACCTCAGCGCGTACGTGCCGGCCGGGCCGGCGCGCAACGTGGTGGCGGCCGCGTCGATCGACTTCTTCAACGCCTACCTC
>JAJXUY010000484.1 GCA_021782525.1 Acidobacteriota bacterium
ATCATCGGGGTCTCGACCTCGATGAAGGCGCGCGCGTCGAGGAACGAGCGGATCGCCCGCACGGTCGCGGCGCGGGCGAGGAACACCTTGCGCGAGTGCGGGTTGGTGGCGAGGTCGAGGTAGCGCTGGCGGGCGCGCAGCTCGCGGTCGGTGAGGCCGTGCCACTTCTCCGGCCACGGCTGCAACGCCTTGGCCAGCACCGTGACGGTCTCGGCGCGCACGGTCAGCTCGCCGGTCCTGGTGCGGAACAGCGTGCCCTCGACCCCCCAGAAGTCGCCGAGGTCGAGGGTCTCCAGCAACGCGAACGCCTCGTCGCCGAGCACGTCGCGCTTGAGGTGCGCCTGGATGCGCGCATCGCCGTCGGCGAGGTCGAGGAACGCCGCCTTGCCGTGGGCCCGGATCGCGGTGACGCGGCCGCCGACGCGCACGCGCACCGGCGCCGCGTCGAGCGCCGCCGCGTCGTACGCGGCGAACCGCGCCACCACCTCGCTCACCCGCCCGTCCACGGGGAACCGGGGCGGGAACGGGTCGAGGCCGCGCCGACGCAGCTCCTCGAGCTTCCCACGCCGGTGCGCCCGCAACGTCTCCAGCGGTTCCACGTCACCTCCACGCGCGCCTGCCGACACGCAAAAGCGGCGCATTCTAGCATGCGCCGGAACCGGGAGGCGTGCCGCAACTCGCGCCGGCTCAGGCGGTCACGGCAGGGATCGCGCTCGGCCGCGCGGCGCCCCGCGCCGCCTTGGGCCCGCGCTCGGCCGGTGCTACGATGCCCCGAGTGACCGACCCAGTTCCCCCGACGATGCGTGTGGCTGGAGGGCCGAGACCATGAGCCAACCCCGTTCTGGCGCCGTCGTCGCGCTGGCGCTGTTCGCACTGGTCGGCACGGTGTTCGCCGCCGTCTCGACCGCGGACTTCATCGCGTTCCTCGACCGCCAGGTCCACTCGGTGACCTGCTCGTTCGTACCCGGCCTCGGCGCCCCCGACACGACCGGCACCAGCGGTTGTCACGCCGTGTTGATGAGCCCGTACTCGGCGGTGTTCCGCGCCTCGACCTGGGGTGGCATCCCGATCTCGCTCGCCGCGCTCTCGGTGTTCGCCTACCTCCTCTTCCGCGCGGCCGACCTCCTCGCGCGGCGCGCGGCCGGCGATCCCGACGACACGCGCTTCCTCGTCGCCGCCACCCTGCTCCCCGTCCTCGTGTCGCTGGCGTACTTCGCGATCGCGCTGTTGCGCGTCGGGTCGCTGTGCAAGCTGTGCGTCGGGATCTACGTCGCCTCGGCCGGGGTCTTCGTTTCCGCCCTCGCGGCGCACCGCGGCGCCGCGCGCGGCGCGCCGGCGCGGCCGTTCCCGTGGGGCAGGTACGCCGTGGCGTTCGCCGAGGGCGTCGTCTTCGTCGCCGTGCCCGTCGTGCTCTACCTCGCCCTCAAGCCCGCCTACACCGGGGCGATGGCGAACTGTGGCGACCTCATCCACCCGGAGGACCGCTACGCCGTCCGCGTCCCGCTCGGCGGCCCCCCCGGCGGCGTGCCGGCGATCGAGGTGCTCGACCCGCTGTGCCCCGCGTGCAAGGCGTTCGCGCAGCGGCTGGCCGCCTCCGGCCTGGGCGAGCGCCTCGACACCCAGGCGGTGCTGTTCCCGCTCGACAAGGAGTGCAACTGGATGGTGGGCGAGTCGCTCCACCCCGGCTCGTGCGCGGTTTCCGAGGCGGTGCTGTGCGCCGGACCGGCCGCGCCCGACGTGCTGCAGTGGGCGTTTGCGAACCAGGACGAGCTGCGCACGATCGGCAAGGACACGAAGCAGGTGTACGACCGCATCCGGCAGGCGTTCCCCGATATCGGCGGCTGCCTCGGCCGGCCGGGGGTGCGGGCGCGGCTCAACCGGTCGCTGCGCTGGGTGGTCGCCAACGCGCTGCCGGTGCAGACGCCGCAGCTGTTCGTGCGCGGGCAGAAGGTGTGCGAGGAGGATACCGACCTCGGCCTCGACTTCGTGCTCTCGCGCCTGATCGACCGCCCGCAGGGCGGCGGCCGGACGGGGAGGTGACGCCGTGCAACAGGGCAAGCTCCATCTCGCGCTCTTCCTCGCGGTCCTCGTGGTGCTCTCCGGCACGGTCGCGTGGTGGGTGCGCGCGGCCGCATCGCGGCTCGCCGAGCAGCAGGCCGGCGCCGCCGGCCAGGCGACCGCCGTGGCGAGCGCTTCCGACGAGGGGTACTGCACCGGGCCGCTCAAGCAGATCCTCCGTCGCGTGCTGACCTCGTGCGGCCTAATCAAGGGCGGCGCGCAGCGCGGCTGCCAGCCGGTGCAGGCGCGCAACGTCGCCGCGATGTCGGGCGACGATTTCAACGCGCTCTTCCTGCCGCTCGCCAACCGCGCGGCGATCATCCAGTTCGACCAGGACAGTGCCGAGCTCGGCAGCCGGGCGACCGCGCTCCTCGACAAGGCGTTCGCCGACCAGCGCGGCGCCTCGTACTTCCTCGTCGTCTCGCGCGCCTCCACCGAGGGTCCGCTGGCGTACAACCGCGAGCTGTCGCGCAAGCGCGCCGAGGCGGT
>JAJXUY010000485.1 GCA_021782525.1 Acidobacteriota bacterium
AGTCCGCCGCCTGGTCGACCGGTGCGATCGCCTGGCCGTCGGACCAGGTCGTCTCCTGTTTCAGAAATATCTTGGCCAGCTCGTCGCGGGAGATCGACGTGATCGGGTTCGACGCGTTGACGACCACGACGAAATCGATCTGAGCGGCTCGGGCGCCACTCCCGAGCAGCGACCCCACGAAGAGCACCACAATCAAGCTCCAACACCTGCGCATGTGTCCTCCCAGCTTTTCTCCCGGACCGGCTCCGCGCCCGACCGTCGCGGCGCCTCCCCGAAGAGATTGTCCGCACCCCCCGCAACGGCAACGGCCGCGACCGGCCGCCGGAGCGCTCCTCACGACTGCACCCCGTCGCCGATCTCCAGCGTCTTCTTCAGGTCGAGCAGCAGCAGCAACCGCTCCGGCAGCTTGTAGGCGCCGAGGATCAGCTCCCTCGCCACGCCCCGGGTCGTCTCCGGCGGCGGCTCGAAAGCCACGTCGTCCACTTCCACCACCTCGCCGACCGAGTCGACGAGCAGGCTCGCGCCGACCGCGCTGCTGCGCAGCACGACGTTCGCGGGCAGCATCGCCGGCGGCCGCTCGGGCAGCTCGAGCCTGCGCCGCAGGTCGAGCGCCGTCACGATCTGCCCGCGCAGGTTGATGAGTCCGGCCACGACCCGCGGGGCGAGCGGGACGGGCGTCATCGCCTGGAAGCGGAGGACCTCCTGCACCGCGTCGACGTCGATGCCGAACAACATGCCGTCGAGGTAGAACGTGCAGAGCCGGCGCATCGTCGCCCCTACCTTCCCTCGCCGGCCCCACGCCGGAGCCCCACCGCCCGGGCTTCACCGATGATGCGGCGCACGTCGAGAAGCTCGGTCACCCGGCCCTTGACGACCGCGCTGCCGAGGACGCCCTCGCGAGCGCCGACGCCCTCGAGCGCAAAGCTCTCCTCGACGATGTCGAGGATCTCGTCCACGACGAGCCCGATCTGCTGGCCTTCCTCGGTGAACACCACGACGTGGAGGTGATCCTGCGGCCCGGCGGCGGCGCCGAGCCGCGGCCGCTCGCGCTCGCCGACCATCGGGGACGGCACCCGCACGAGCGGCAGGATCCCGCCCCGGTACTGCACGACCTCTCTCCCGCCGATGCGCTCGACGTCGGCCAGGGGGAACGTCTCGAGGCGCGTGACCCTCCCGAGCGGGATGACCATCCGGCCGCTCTCCGGCCCGCGGAACAGCAGCACCTGCTGCCGCTCGGCGCCCGCCTCCGTCACCACCGGCCGCGCCGCGACCGTCCGCGGAGCGGCATCCGAGAGCACGTTCGCGCGCTGCGCCAAACCGACGATGTCGAGGATCAGCGCAACGCTCCCGTCGCCGAGGATCGTCGCGCCGGCGTACAGCGGCGCGCCCCGCAGCAGCTGCCCGAGCGGCTTGACGACGATGTCCTCGGTGACGTCGACGCCGTCGACGACGAGGCCGAAATGCCGGCCGTCGGCCTGGAGCACGATGACGTTGGTCACCCCATCGCGGGCCATCGCGCGGGCCTCGAACTCCCCGACCGTCTCGCCGCCGAGCTCCCGCCTGAGCCGGAGGACCGGGAGGAGCTTGCCGCGCAGCCGGAACACCGGCGCTCCCTGGAAGCGCTCGATCGCCGCCCGTCCCTGCTGCCCCTCGAGGCGAACGAGCTCGAGGAGGTTGTTCTGCGGGATCGCGTAGCGCTCGGATCCGTTGCGGACGATGAGCGCCGGGATGATCGCGAGCGTAAGCGGGATCTTGATCCTCGTCGTGGTCCCGCGTCCGGGCTCGCTGGCGAGCTCCACGGTGCCGCCGATCGTCTCGACGTTGTTCTTCACCACGTCCATGCCGACGCCGCGGCCGGAGTAGCTCGTGACCTTGCGCGCCGTCGAGAACCCGCGCAGGAACACGAGACGGAGCGCCTCTCGATCCGAGAGCTGGACCACCTCGTCGGCGGGCATGAGCCCCTGCTCCACCGCCCGCTGACGGAGGAGCGCCGCGTTCATCCCGCCGCCGTCGTCGCGCAGCTCGATCACGACCTGCCCGCCCTCGTTGAACGCCTTGAGGGTGACCTGCCCTTGCGGCGCCTTGCCGGCCGCGACCCGAACCTCCGGGGTCTCCACGCCGTGATCGACCGCGTTGCGGATCAGGTGCACCAAGGGGTCCTTGACGGTCTCGATGATGCTGCGGTCCAGCTCGGTCTCGCCGCCGTCCATCTCGATCGCCACCTGCTTGCCGCACGCCGCGCCGAGGTCGCGGACCAACCGCGGGAAGCGGTTGAACAGCGTGTTGAGCGGCTGCAGCCGGGTGCGCGTGACGTCGTCCTGCAGCTGGTTGGTGATCCGGTCGAGGAACTGCGCCGCGCCGACCAGCTCGGCCGCCACCTCGCCGCCCGCGAGCTGGACGACCCGGTTGCGGACGAGGACCAACTCGCCGACCAGGTCCATGAGCCGGTCGAGCAGACGGACGTCGACCCGCACGGCGCTCTCGGTCACGGTCGCCGCCTGCACCGCCTGGCGGACGTCGCCGGGTACTTCGGCGTGGGCGGCC
>JAJXUY010000021.1 GCA_021782525.1 Acidobacteriota bacterium
GTAGCTCCGCTGTGCCAGGTGCACGTTCTCGAACTCGAGAGATTCCTTGTGCAGCTCGGGGGCCTTCCCCTCGCCCTTCCACTCCCACGCCGCCACATACGCGTACTGCTCGTCGTTACGCTGCGCCTCGCCGTCGGGGGTCTGGTGCTCCTCGCGAAAGTGGGCGCCGCACGACTCGTCGCGCATGAGCGCGTCGTAGGCCAGCTCCTCGCCCAGCTCGAGGAAGTCGGCCACCCGCCCTGCCTTCTCCAACTCCTGGTTGAAGTCGGCGCCGGCGCCGGGGACGCGGACGTCCTTCCAGAACTGCTCGCGGATCTCGGGGATCTTGGCGAGCGCCGTCTTCAGCCCGGCCTCGTTGCGCCCCATCCCGACGAACTCCCACATCACCTTGCCGAGGTCGCGGTGGAACTCGTCCACCGTCCGGCGGCCGTTGATCGCGAGCAGCTTGCCGGTCCGCTCCTCGACCGCGCGCTCGGCTTCCTTGAACGCCGGGTGGTCGGCCTTCGGGCGCGAGCCCGGCTTCACCTTGGTCAGGTAGTCGGCGACGGTGTACGGGATCACGAAGTAGCCGTCGGAGAGTCCCTGCATCAGCGCCGAGGCGCCGAGCCGGTTCGCCCCGTGATCGGAGAAGTTGGCCTCGCCGAGCACGTGCAGCCCGGGCAGGTTGCTCATCAGGTTGTAGTCCACCCACAGCCCGCCCATCGTGTAGTGCATGGCGGGGTAGATGCGCATCGGCCACTTCCACGGGTCTTCACCGGTGATGCGCTCGTACATCTCGAACAGGTTGCCGTAGCGCGCCTCGATCACGCCCTTGCCGAGGCGGCCGATCGACTCGGTGAAGTCGAGGTAGACGCCGCGCCCGCCGGGCCCGACGCCGCGGCCCTCGTCGCACACCTGCTTGGCCGCGCGCGAGGAGATGTCGCGCGGGGCGAGGTTGCCGTAGCTCGGGTACTTGCGCTCCAGGTAGTAATCGCGGTCGTCTTCCGGGATCTCCCACGGCTTGCGCTGATCGCCGGCCTTCTTCGGCACCCACACGCGGCCGTCGTTGCGCAGCGACTCGCTCATCAGCGTGAGCTTGCTCTGGTGCTCGCCCGCGACCGGGATGCAGGTGGGGTGGATCTGGGTGTAGCACGGGTTGGCGAAGAACGCGCCCTTGCGGTGCGCGCGCCAGATCGCCGTGCCGTTGCACCCCTTGGCGTTGGTCGACAGGTAGAAGACGTTGCCGTAGCCGCCGGTCGCGAGCAGCACCGTGTCGGCCGCGTGCGAGCTGATCTTCCCGGTGACCATGTCGCGCACCACGATCCCCTTGGCGTGGCCGTCGATCACGACCAGCTCGAGCATCTCGTGGCGCGGGTAAATCTTCACCGAGCCGAGGGCGACCTCGCGGGAGAGCGCGGCGTAGGCGCCGAGCAGGAGCTGCTGCCCCGTCTGGCCGCGGGCGTAGAACGTGCGCGACACCTGCGCCCCGCCGAACGAGCGGTTCGCCAGGTAGCCGCTGTACTCGCGCGCGAACGGCACGCCGAGCGCCACGCACTGGTCGATGATCGCGTTGCTGACCTCGGCGAGGCGGTAGACGTTGGCCTCGCGCGAGCGGAAGTCGCCGCCCTTGACCGTGTCGTAGAACAGGCGGAAGACGCTGTCGCCGTCGTTCTGGTAGTTCTTCGCCGCGTTGATGCCGCCCTGGGCCGCGATCGAGTGGGCGCGGCGCGCGCTGTCCTGGTAGCAGAACGCCTCGACCTCGTACCCGAGCTGGCCGAGGCTGGCCGCGGCGGCGCCGCCGGCGAGCCCCGTCCCCACCACGATGATGCGGTACTTGCGCTTGTTGGACGGGTTCACCAGCTTCATGTCGAAGCGGTGCTTCTCCCACTTCTTCTCGATGGGGCCCGATGGGATCCTGGCGTCGAGTGTCATGTGCCCTCTCCCTAGCGGATGATGCCCAGCAGGACCGCGACGGGCACGGAGGCGAACCCGGCGGCGATGATCACCGCCAGCCCCGTGGCCACGATCTTCCGCAAGCTGTTGTACTTCGGGTGGTTGGCGCCGAGCGTCTGCAGCATCGACCACGCCCCGTGCCAGAGGTGGTAGACGAGCACGAGCATCGCAGCGATGTAGACGCCCGCGATCAGCGGCACCTGGAAGCCCTGCACCACGTTCGCGTAGACGTCGGTCGCGCTGCGCCCCGGCCCCACCTTGAGGAACGTGAACATCAGCAGGTGGTAGACGAGGTAGAGGAAGATCAGCGGGCCGCTGATGATCATCGTGCGGGCGGCGTACGAGGTCTCGATGTTCTTCTTGACCACGTAGCCGACCGGCCGCGCGCGCCAGTCCGCGAGCGTCACCTGCAGCGCCGCGAGCAGGTGCAGCAGCAGCGCAACGATCATCACCGCGCGCACGCCGAGCAGGATCTCCTCCCCGCCGTTGTGGAGGAAGTGAGCGTAGGTATTGATCTTCTCGGGTCCGAAGAAGATCTGGAGGTTCCCGACCATGTGGCCGATGAGCCAGAGGAACATCATGATGCCGGTCACCGCCATCACGATCTTCTTACCCACTGTCGTCCGGTAGAAGGCCAGCCAACCTTGCATTCGAGGGTCCCCCAATGCGTGAAGTTGCGTCGCGGGCCGGTGTCACGGCTCGGAGCGAGAAGCCCGGGTCAGTATAGGCATCGTGCGCGCAAGCGCAAGCCCCCGGGACCACCGCGGCGTTGAGACAACGCAACAACTGGACCGCCTCTTGCGAAACTCACGCCGCCGAGCCGCCGCGACCGCGACTCTCCGGCGTACCACGGCGAACGCCTCGCCTTCCGTAGCCAGACCGCCGCCACGAACGCCACTCCGGCCCTGACGGGCCTTCGTGCCTGACTACCAACACTCGAGACCGGCTCGCCCCGGCATCGCTCATCACCTAGACCGGGCCCGTCGTGTCGTTCCTTGTGTGTTCGTTTCCAAGGCCGTTGCTTGTGTGTTGGTAGTAAGGCACGTAGCCCCGCGCCAGCGGGGCGGAGTGCCGTGCCCCTCCGCGCCCCGAGCGCCGCTGTCGCCGGTCGTGTCGTTGCCTGTGTGCCGTTGCTTGTGTGTTGGTAGTAAGGCACGCAGCCACGCCGCAGGCGGGGCGGAGTGCCGTGCCCCTCCGCGCCCCGAGCGCTCTCCCGATTGGCGAGGACTTCGCCACGAACGGCACTCCGCTTCGCTTCGTGCCTTACACCCAACACTCGAGACCGGCTCGCACCGGCGTTGCCATTACCGGGACCGTGCCGGTCGTGTCGTTGCCTGTGTGTTGGTAGTAAGCCACGCAGCCACGCCGCAGGCGGGGCGGAGTGCCGTATCGCCCCCGCGCCGCGAGCGGGCTCCCCATTGGCGGGCGTCACGTCCCGGAAAGAGCGCGCGCTCCGCGCGTGCTCCACAGAAGCGATCACGGTGGGCGAGGGGCGTGTCCGAATTCCGTCGGTGTAGGCAGCCCGCCCCACGGGCCCAACCGTTCGACGGCCGCGGCGGCCCCGACCTGTCCGGCGTATCACGGGGATCCCGTTGCTTGCAAAGTTAAAGGCTATGTTTAATAATGCACAGATGCTCGACCGCACGCTGCACGCGCGCATCGTCCAGGCCCTCGACAACTTCCCGGTCGTCGCCATCGTCGGGGCGCGCCAGACCGGCAAGACCACGCTGGCGCGGGTGATCGCCGAGCAGCACGACGGTTCGGTGCTCCTCGACCTCGAGCGCCCGGCCGACCTCGCCAAGCTCACTTACCCGGAACTCTTCCTTCAGCAGTACCGCCGGCGGCTCGTCGTGCTCGATGAGGTGCAACGCCGTCCCGACCTCTTTCCCGTCCTCCGGGCGCTGGCCGACCAGGGCGGCCGGAACGGACGCTTCCTGGTGCTCGGGTCCGCTTCGCCCGACCTGCTCCGCCAGACTTCGGAGAGCCTTGCCGGCCGCATCGTCTACTTCGAGCTGCCGCCGCTCACCCTCGCCGAGGTGGCGGCGCACCGCATCAAGACCGCGACGGTTTGGCTGCGCGGCGGGTTCCCACGGTCGACCCTGGCGCCCAACGCCCCCACCAGCTTTCAGTGGCGCGAAGCGTTCATCGCGACGTACCTGGAGCGCGATCTTCCGCAGCTCGGCGTGCGCGTGCCAGCCGCCCAGCTGCGCCGCTTCTGGCAGATGCTCGCCCACCTTCACGGCCAGCCCTGGAACGCGACCGACGTGGCGCGGAGCCTTGCCGTGACCTCTCCGACGGCGGCCCACTACCTGGCGATCCTCGAGGACACCTTCCTGGTGCGGCGGCTGCAGCCTTACCACGCAAACGTGGCGAAACGTCTCGTCAAGCGCCCCCGCGCCTACATTCGCGACAGCGGTCTTCTGCACGCGCTCCTCGGCATCGTCGATTTCGACCAGTTGCTCGCGCATCCCATCATGGGCGCCTCGTGGGAGGGTTTCATGATCGAGCAGGTCGTCACCTCGCTCCCGACCGGCTGGCAGCCCTACTTCTACCGGACCGCGACCGGGGCCGAGATCGACCTCGTCCTCGTTCGCGCCGGCACGCCTCCGATCGCCGTGGAGATCAAGGCGGGCTCCGCGCCAAGCCTCGAGAAGGGCTTCCGCACCGCCTTTGCGGACCTTGGCTGCCGTCACGGATACTGCGTCTACAACGGCGCCGACGAATACCCGCTCGCCGAGGACGTCATCGCACTTCCCCCTACGAGGCTCAGTCGAATCTTCGCGTCCGACTGATCTCGCCTTCACCGCCTTGAGGTGGGCGCGCCGTTTCGCGCTGCGGTCCACTATCTCGCTTCGTTGCTTCATTGCTTCTTTGCTTCGTTGCTCATCTGCTCCTCTGCCCCTCAGCCCCTCTGCTCACCCCCGACCGTGACCGCAGCCCCAGAGTCGTTGCTTGTGTGTTGGTAGTAAGGCACGCAGCCACGCCGCAGGCGGGGCGGAGTGCCATGCCCCTCCGCGCCCCGAGCGCTCTCCCGATTGGCGAGGACGTCGCCACGAACGGCATTCCGCTTCGCTTCGTGCCTTACACCCAACACTCGAGACCGGCTCGCCCCGACATCGCTCATCACCTGGACCGTGCCCGTCGTGTCGTTCCTTGTGTGTTCGTTTCCGAGGCCGTTCCTTGTGTGTTGGTAGTAAGGCACGCAGCCACGCCGCAGGCGCGGCGGAGTGCCGTGTCCCTCCGCGCCCCGAGCGCTCTCCCTATTGGCGAGCACTTCGCCACGAACGGCACTCCGGCCCTGACGGGCCTTCGTGCCTTACTACCAACACTCGAGACCGGCTCGCACCGGCATCGCTGGATGCCTGCGAGATTGCTTCGGCCGCTGCGCGGCCTCGCAATGACGGCTGCGCGCGACGCCGCGCCTCTGCCCCTATGCCCCTCAGCCCCTCCGCTCCCCAGCTCCTCAGCTCCTCAGCTCCCCGGCTCATTTGCTCCTCTGCTCCCCGGCCCCCCCGCTCCTCGGCGAGAGCAGCATCACCCTCACGACGCCGGGGACCCAGCCCCGGGCGCCCGCATCTGGGCGCGCCAGGAGGTGACGTACTTGCCGCCGCGGGCGAGCAGCTCGGCGTGCGTCCCCGACTCGATGACCCGCCCCTCCTCCATCACGTGGATGACGTCGGCGCGCATCGCCGTGGTGAAGCGGTGCGAGATGACGAGCGCCGTCCGGCCGGCGACGAGCGCGCGGAAGCGGTCGAGCCACTGGTTCTCCGCCCACGAGTCCATCGCGCTCGTCGGCTCGTCGAGCAGCACCACCGGCGCGTCGCGGAAGTACGCGCGGGCAAGGGCGATCCGCTGCCACTCCCCGACCGACACCTCGGTGCCGCCGGCGAACCACGTCCCCAGCATCGTGTCGTAGCCGTGCGCGAGGCGCGCCGCGGCCTCGTCCGCGCCGGCCCCACGCGCCGCCGCGGCGATGCGCGCCGTCTCCGGCTCCCGCCGCACGTCGCCGAGGGCGATGTTCTCGGCGAGCGTCGCGCTGTAGTGCGCCGGCTGCTGGAACAGCACCGACACGAGTCGGCGCAGCTCCTCGAGGTCGAACCGCCGCAGGTCCACGCCGTTCAGTTCGATCGTCCCCGCGAGCGGGTCATAGAAGCGGCACAGCAGCTTGATCAGCGTGCTCTTCCCCGCCCCGTTCGGCCCGACCAGCGCGGTCACCCGCCCGGCCGGGATCTCGAGGTCGAACTCGCGCAGCGCGTCGCGGTCGCTCGACGGGTAGCGGAACGTCACGCCGCGGAAGCGGATCGCCGGCGCGGCCGCCGCCGGCACCACCGCCGGTTGCGGCGGGCTCACCACTCGCGGCTCGATTTCGAGGAATCCGAACAGGCTGCCGAGGAACAGGCTGTTCGAGTAGATCTGCCCGAGGTTGTCGAGCAGCGAGCGCAGCAGCCGCTGCCCCTGGCTGAACGCCTGGTAGAACATTGCCAGCTCGCCGAGCGTCACCTGCCCGCGCAGCGCCCGCCACACCATCCATGCGAGCGCCGCGCCCGCGATCGCCAGCGCCCCGGCGCCGGCCGCGAGGCCCGAGAGCCCTTCCTCGCGCGCCAGCCGCACCCGCTCCAGCCGCAGCCCGCGGCGCAGCTCGGCGTAGCCCCGACGAAGGCGCTCGCCGAGGTCGAACAGCCGCACCTCCTCGGCGTGCTCGCGGCTGGTCATCAGCCAGTCGTGGTACCACGCGCGCCGCTCCGCCTCGGTCGTGCGCAGCCGCCACTCATGCTGCCGCACCGCGTAACGCACCACCACCCACAGCGCCGGCAGCGTGCTCACGAGCAGCGCCAGCGGCACCCACACCCCGAAGCGCACCAGCACCACCAGCATCGCGGCCAGCGTGATCGCGTTCTGCAGCAGCGAGCCGACGTTCTCGACGAGCGCCACCGGCCGGTGGTAGATGTCGTAGCGGATCAGGTGGAGCTGGTCGAAGTACGCGGCCGACTCGTAGTAGGCGAGATCGACCGCCACCGCCTTGTCGTGCACCAGCGCCGCGAGGTGGTCCTTGACGACCTCCGCCTGCGCCGCGCGCAGCCAGCGCCCGGCCGCGTGCAGCGCCTCGGTGAGCACCAGCACCCCGGCGAGTGCGGCCGCGAGCAACAGCGGCCGCTGCGCCTGCGCCAGGCCGGCGCCGCCGCGCACCACCGCGGTGAGGTCGTCCACCAGCAGCTTCGTCAGGTAGACGAGCGCGACCGGCAGCAGCGCCTGGACGAGGAGCAGCGCCCCCCACCACGCCGTCAGCCCCGGCGCCGCCCGCCACACCAGCCGCAGCGCGCGCCCAAGGTGCGGCGCCTCCGCCACCGCGCGCTGCAACCGAACCCACGCTTCACGACCGAGCCAGGACATTGGGGAAAACTACCAAGAAGCTGAACGCGGACGAGACAGTCGATCCAATGAGACCTAGGGATGCTTGCCTCCACCGAAGTTATCGCCGGTGCCGCCGGTGTTGCTGCGGACGAGGTCCCGGAGAGGGGTGCTCTCAAACCGAGGACGGACGTAGCGCCGGTGATGGTCCACCTCGGCCCGGACCACCGTAGGAGCTTTCTCGTCTCGACGAACTCTGCCCTCGGTCATCGCCCTGTACCCCCCGCCAGCAAGTATTACCTCTACTTGTTGAATCCTCGCACATCGGCTGCCGCGAGTCAAACTCCCGGTTCGGCACCGCGCCGGGCGACCACACCACGAGGTGGCCGTGGTGCATCCTCTAAAGGTCACCAGCGGGGCGCCGGATTCCCGGACGCCCCCGCCAGCGCCCCCCGCCGTCCCTCTCGCACGCCTCAGACGGGACTCGTCAGCTGCGGCGCAGGAAGATGAAACCTGCGGCCGCGAGCAGGGCCGCCAGTCCCACCAAGCCCGCCCAGCCCAGCGTCGGGACAGGGATGCCGAACTGCTCGTTGTCCACTCTGAGGAACGCGGCGCCCCCTGGCGGGCCGGCGGCCGCGGCGATCAACCGGATGTTGATCGAGTGAGCGCCGGCCGCGAGTGGGATGCTGGCCCAGCTGAAATCTGGGTGGTCGGCCCACGCCGCGTCCGGCGTCCCCACGAAATAGCCGTCGTTCTTCGGCACCGACGTCGTCGCGATCAGCGTCGTCCCGTCGCGCACCTCGAACTGGTCACCGTCGATGTAGCAGTCCACCACCGAGAGGTAGCCCGGCTGGGTCAAGGTGAACGTGAAGGGATTCTCGGCAGCGTCGGTCGGTGGCGCGGCGCTCCACGAGAACTGCTGCCAACCGGAGGCCACGGTGATGGGACCCATCACCCGTGCCGTCATGTGGTGCGAGTCCACCAACCCGTTGTTGTTCGCCAGCGCCAGTCCCCCACCCGCCGCTGCGACCAGACAGAACACCACCAACCCACCCAACCACAAACCTCTGCGCATATCCGCCCTCCTTCAGACCGTACGAAACCTATAACTCCTGGAAGCTCGAAAAGCCAAAACAACTATTGCATTGTTCTCATCTTTCTATAGATCAGAACCCGTGTCAAGAGCCTACCGTCTGCAGGTGCCCGTCATCGTGACCTCACCAAACGCATGTCCTTGCAGCGACCTCGCTGGAGTCCTGCGCCGGCCTCTGCCGGCGACAGCCCTTCCAGGACCGCTGGATCGTCGGGTTACCGCTCCTGCAACAACGCCTCTGGCGCCACCGAGCTGGCCGAGCCGGGCGTTTCGGCGGCGAACCGCTCACAGAGTCGCTCAGCGATGACGAGCATTCCGAAGGCGTCAAAGCTGCTGGCGCCCTCGTCGGCGGCCACCTCGGCGCGCATCCGCTCGGCCTCACCAGCCACGACGAGGCGGCGTGCGATCAGGCACCACGACGCCACATTCTCGCGGCTCGCGAGCTCGCGGAGCCCGCGACGGATCGGAGGGTGGAGGTCCGAGAGATCGCGCCGCCCGATGACCGAGGTCGGCAGCAGGCCCTCCATGGCCACACGGAGAAGGTGTTTCGGAAGCTTGCCCGACATGAACGCGCGGCCCGGCGTCCGGAACGCGAACTCGATCACGTCGAGATCGTGGAACGGGCTCCTCATCTCGACGCCCGCACGAGCTGCAACCAACTCGGAGCTGGAGGAGAAGCTCAGCGCGCGTAGCAACGCCAGCCTGTTCTCGAGAGCCACACCGGCCCGCGAGCCGGTGCGTGATAGCGGCCGGCGCGGAAGCGCCGCTCGGCGAGCCGGGGGCAGCCACGCGGGTGCGCCACGACCTCGCCGCCAGGGGAACCCCGCCATCGGGGCAAGGGCACCACGAAGAAGCTCACGCCCGCTCATGTGCCTGGTACCCGACGACAGGCGTCGCGCGTCGGTCAGCACTCGCAGCAGGTGCCCCCGCCGCAGCTCGTCGCCGAGGTAATGCGGTGTCCCGGTGAGCCACTCATCGCCGCCGAAGCCGAAATAGAGGACCCGCCACCCTCTCTCCCTGGCAGCAGCCATGAAGAGCGGCCCGTGGTACAGCGTCGCGAGGAACGGGCCCTCGGCCTCCCTCGCAAGCGCCTCGTTGAGGTCGAACGGCGCTACGGCCGTGGCATCGACGGAGACGCCCTCGCCTCCAGTCATCGTGAGGATCTCGCCGACCAGCGCCGACTCGTCGCAGGCGAAACCGGGAAAAGCGAGCGTGACCGCGTCGACGAGGCCCGCGCGGCGATCACCTTGCTGTGCACGGCGCCTCGTCAGCGCCCAGATCGTGGGCGAGTCCATCCCACCGCTGAGCGCCACCGCCCCCGGCATTGCCGCGAGCGTACGGCCGACCGCCCGGTCGAGAATCGTGCGTAGCTCCTCGGCGTATGAGGCCTCGTCGCGGCCCCGCGCCGGCTCCTCCCGCGGCGGCTCCCAATACGCGGTGCGCCGCGGCTCTCCATCCGGCCAGGCCAGCGGAAACACGTAGCCATGTCCCGGGACAACTTGGCGGACGCCGAGAAACATCGTGTCGCCGCCGTCACCGTACCGGTACACCAACCAGCTCGCGAGGAACGCCTCGTCGAGCCTCGGCGGCCTGCCGGAACCCACCAGGACCTGGCCGATCTCCGAAGCCACGTAACTTCGGCCTGCGTCGCACTGGAAAAACAGTGGGCGCATACCGTACACGTCGCGCGCCGCCGTCACCGTACTGGTGCGCCGGTCAGCGATCACGGCGGCAAACTCACCGCGCAGCCCGGCGAACGCTCTCTTCCCCCACGCCTCGAACGCCACCGCCAGTCGATCGGCGTCGCTGAGCGAGCCGCGCAGATCCAGTCCGCTGTCGCCGGCCAGCTCGTCCCAGTTCCCGATCCAGCCGGTGAAGGCCACAGTCAGGTGGCCACGCTGCGCGAGCGAGGCGTCGTCACCACGCGCCTGCACGCCTAGTGCCACACCCCCATCGACGTGCCGCGCGGGTACGCCCCGATACGGTGAGCACGCCAGCATCCGCTCCAGCCGCTCGGGTAGCTCAGGATCGCCCGCTTCGCCGAACACGGCCAGGATTGCGCCCATCGCCTCATCCCCTCCCGGACCACGTGCGCGCCAGCAGCTCGCGGATCACGATCGCGGGAGCGCGCAGGAGTTGCTCGCCGTCGCGCACGGCCGAGCACCGGGCCGACTCGGCGATCGCCGCGAGCGCCGGCAGGACGCGGGCGCGTTCCTCGCGGTAGCGGCCGCTGGCGAACAGCGAGCTGGAGGCGGAGATCAGCGCCGCCAGCGCCGCCGCCTGGCTCAGCGGGCGCACCTCGGCCGCCGACGCGGTGCGCTCCCCGTCGAGGAACCACACCACATCGGGGGCGATCAGCGCGGCGAAGCGCCCCGGCGCGTCGGCGCGGCGCAGCACCCGCCGGCCCGGCCCCGCGCCCATGGTCGTGAATCGCTCGCGGAGGTCGTCCGGGATCAGCTCGAAGCTGCCCTCGCGCACGAACACGTCGCGGCGCAGCGCGCCGATCTCCGGCCGGCCGGGCGCGCCCCCGACGAGGAGGAAGTCGTCCGACACCACCCGGCCGCCGGCGTGCAGCACCGCCAGCGCCAGCGTCGACTTGCCGGCCATCGTGTCGCCCACCGCCAGCACGCCGACGCCGTCGATCTCCGCCGCCATCGCGTGCAGCGGCACGCGCCCGGCCAGCGCCATCGCCTGCGTCAGCGCCGCGCCGATCAGCTCCCCGACCTCGAACGGGCCGGCCGCGGGCGCCGTGGCGACCCGCGCCACTCGGGCGCCCGGCGCGATCCAGACGACCCCGCCGCGGTTGACCAGCGCGTCACCCTGGGGGCCGGCGACGCGCGTGAGAGCTTCGGGGCGTGACTCGGCGCCGGCGCAGGCCGCCTGCGCGTTTTCCGACCAGGACTCGCGCACGATCCGGTAGGGATCGCCGGCGGCGCCGGCCTCGACGACCTCGAGCCGCCACCCCTCCTCCAGCTCAGCCAGCTCGGCCGGGGAGAAACCCTCGAACGCAACCTGAACCTCCGGCGCCTCGGCCGATGCCAGCGTGACCGTGTCGTGCATCGCGCGCATCTTCGCACACCAGCGCCGGCCGCGGGTACAATCGCGGCGCAACGATGGACGCGCCCACGAGCACCGCCACCGCATCCGCGACCGGCGCGCGGCCGGCGGCCGGAAGGTTCCGCTCGCCCGCCGACGTGCGCTGGTTCGTGGCGGCACTGCGGCGGGCCCGGGTCATCCGGCGCCGGCTGGCCGAGCCACTCCCCGGCACGGTCGCGGGGCTCGCGGCGATGGCGCC
>JAJXUY010000486.1 GCA_021782525.1 Acidobacteriota bacterium
GCCGACAGGGGCCACGGGCCCGCTCGCGGTCGTCTGGGCACGCGCGATCGAGTGCGGCCTGTCGCCGTTCGGCGGGCACGGGAGCCGGCCGTGATCCAGACGCTCGCGCTCGGACCGACCGATCGCCTCCTCGTGCTCCTTCCCCACCCCGACGACGAGAGCGTCGCCGCCGGCGGCCTGCTGCAACACGCGCTCGAGGTCGGCTCCGAGGTCCTCCTCGCCTTCCTCACCGACGGCGACAACAACCCGTGGGCGCAGCGGGCCAGCGAGCGGCGCTGGCGCATCGGCGCCGCCGACCGAGCCCGCTTCGCGACCACGCGCCGCGCTGAGGCCCGCGCGGCTCTCGAGCGCCTCGGCGTGCCGCTCGCGTCGGCCCGTTTCCTGGGCTTCCCCGACCAGGGGCTCACCGACCTGCTGCTGCACGGCAACCAGGTCGCCTACCGGGCGGTTCGCGACGCGATCGCCTCGTGGCGGCCCACGGTGGTCGGGGGCCCGTCGCTCCTCGACCTCCACCCCGACCACAGCGCGCTTGCGGTCATGACCGAGCTGGCGCTCGCCGAGCTCGGCCCCGTCATCCCGCTGCGCCGCCGCTTTCGCTACCTGGTGCACAACCCGCGCCTGCGCTCCCGCGTCCACGAGGGCTCGCTCGTCCTGCCGCTCTCCGAGGCGCAGCGGGCCGGCAAGAAATCCGCGATCGCGTGTCACCGGACGCAACTCGTCCTGCGCGGCTCGTGGCTGCTCTCGTTCGCTTCGGACGACGAGCGCTACTACCTCGACGAGCCCGCGTCCGGCATCGAGGCCCACCCGGTCCGCGGCCGTCGTGACGCGGAAGGTGCGGTGGCGATCGACCTCGCCTCCAGAGCACACCTGCGCGCGTTCGGCCGCCGCACCGTGTGCCTGGTCGGCGGCGGCGGATCGCCCGGCCGTTGCACGGCGGCGCTGCCGGACCGTTCCGGGACCGTCGTGGTGCGCGAGCCGCGCAACGGCGCTCCTCTGGGCGAGGGCGAGTTTCGCGGGTCGGGCGGCCGCGGGTCGCTCGTGCTCCCGGCGGAGCTCGTCCCCGCCGCGCCGTTGTTCGCGAAAGTCGAACACACCCACGGCTTCTTCGACGAGGCCGGCTGGCGGGAGCTGCCCCCGCCGCGTTGACGCCAGGCCGCGAGCGCTACACTTCCGCGCGGGAGCGAAGATCGTGATGACCCTTCCTGCGCTCCGAACCGAGCGACGGCGCACGGCGCCGGCGGGGCGACCGTGACCCGTAGCCGGCGCGCCGTTCGTACCCGCCCCACGACCGGGACGGAACGCGGCCGCCGGCTGCGCGAGCGCGGACCGGCGCTGCGCGCGCTGCGGCCGCGCCGGGTCCTCGACCTGTTGCGCCGGGTCGGCGAGTTGCTCGAGACCGTCGTCGAGCCCGAGATCGCGGGCTGGAGCGTGCTGGTGGCGTTCACCGCCGGGGAAGGCCTCGGCTTCAACCGGGCGTTCCTCCTCCTCGCCGAAGGCAAGATGCTGCGCGGCTGGTTCGGCGTCGGCCCGCGCAACCGGGAGGAGGCACGCCAGGTGTGGTCGGAGATCCACAGCACCGGGGCGCTGCCGCTGGGCCGGCTCACCGAGCCGGACCGGTCCGTGATCGAGGCGGAGCAGCGCCGTCACGCCTCGACGCTCGCGTCGCTCTCGCACGCCCTGACCACCGAATGCGGCGTGTGGCGGCGCGCGTTCATCGCCCGCGGCCGCCACCCCAGCCCCTGCGTCCACCACTGGACCGCCGTGCTCGACTCGCGCGAGCTGATGGTCGTGCCGCTGATGGCGAGCGGTCAGCCGTGGGGCGTCGTCCTCGCCGACAACTTCGTCACCCACTCGCCGATCCTCCGCAGCACCTTGGAGGCGGCCGAGACGCTCGCCCACTACCTGCGCTCGGCGCTGGAGCGCACGCAGCTGTTGCAGGAGTATCAGCGCGAGCGGCGGCGGCGCCTCGCGGCTGAGCACGCCACGGCCCTGCTCGAAACGGCGCGCACGCTGGCGCACGACCTCAAGAACCCGCTCGCCATCGCCGGGGGGATCGCCCGCGAACTGCTGGCGGCGCCGCCTCCCGACGCCGAGACGTTGGCGCGCCGGCTCGGCATCGTAGCGGCCGGGGTCAGCCGCGCCGAGCAGCGCGTCGGCGAGCTGGTCGACGGACTGGCCAACCGCGCCGACGGCATCGCCCTGGAGCCGGTCGACGTCGGCGCCGTGGCCGGCCGGGTCGTCGAGGCGTTCCGGCCGCTCGCCATCAGCCGCAACGTTCGTCTCCTCTGCTACCACCCCTCACGGCCGGTCCTCGCGGCGGCGACCAAGACGGCGATCGAGCGCTGTCTCGAGAACCTGCTCACCAACGGTCTCCAGGCGCTGGTGGGCGCCTGCGGTGAGATCCACGTCGCGGTGCGCGAGGAGCCGCCGTGGATCCGGCTCGAGGTCGCGGACAACGGGCAGGCGCTGCCGGGCGCACTGCGCGCCGACCCGTTCGCCGGCGGCGTCACGACCCGCCGGGGAGGGAGCGGTCTCGGCCTG
>JAJXUY010000022.1:0-481 GCA_021782525.1 Acidobacteriota bacterium
ATGAGCCCCGCCCCGGCGCCGCCCGCGCCGCGGCCGGGGCGGATCGCCGCGGCTCGGCCGCTGGGGCTATACTCGGCGCCGCATGCCCGAGGGTCCGCCGTCCCACCGGTTCGATGGCGAGATCGACGCCGCGGCGGAGGTGGCGCGCCTGCAAGCACGCCTCGCGGCGGCCGAGCGTGAGGCGGCCGCCGCGAACGAACGCCAGCTCGAGCTGGTGCGGGTCGGGATCGCGTTGACGGGCGAACGAGACCTCGAGCGGCTGCTGCAGCTGATCCTCTCGACCGCCCGCGAGCTGGTCGGCGCCGACGCGGGCTCGTTGTTCCTCATCGAGGACCGCAACGGGAGCAGCCTGCTGCGGTTCGTCCTCGCGCAGAACGACTCGGTCGCGGCGACGATGGTCACGACCACGATGCCGATGGACACGAGCTCGTTGGCGGGCTACGTCGCGGCGACCGGAGAGCTCGTGACCGTCGCCGACGCT
>JAJXUY010000022.1:491-11666 GCA_021782525.1 Acidobacteriota bacterium
GCCGTACCGGTTCAACCGGAGCTTCGACCTCGCAATCGGCTACCACACGCGCTCGGTGCTCGCCGCGCCGATCGCCACCCGTTCCGACCAGGTGATCGGCGTGCTGCAACTGATCAACCGCAAGGCCGCGCCGGGCGACCGCATCCTCTCGGAGGAGGACGCCGATCGCCTGGTGCGGCCGTTCGCGGAGCCGGAGGTGGCCGTGATCCGCGCGCTCGCGGCCCAGGCGGCGGTCGCGATCGAGAACACCAGGCTGGTGCGGGAGATCGAGGAGCTGTTCGAGGGGTTCGTGCGGGCGGCGGTGGTGACGATCGAGCAACGCGACCCTTCGACATCGGGTCACTCGCTGCGGGTGGCGCATTACACGACGACGTTGGCGCACGCGGTCGAGAGGGTGGCGGCGGGCCCGCACCGCGGCCTCGCGTTCTCCCGCGACGAGATGACCCAGCTGCGCTACGCGGCGCTGCTGCACGACTTCGGCAAGGTCGGCGTGCGCGAGGCGGTCCTCACCAAGGCCAGGAAGCTGGAACCCGACCGGCTGGCCCTGGTGCAGGAGAGGTTCCGACACGCCGGGAGAGCGCGCGAGGTGGCGATGCTCCGGCAACTCCTCCTGGAGCTGCAACGGCTCGGGCGCGCGCCGACGGACGCCGACCTCGGGAATCTGGAGGCCGCGCTGGGCAACGTCAGGGCCGACCTGGGCGCCTCGCTCGCGGCCGTGCTCACCGCCAACGAGCCCACGATCCTCGAGGAGGGCACGCGGCGCGCGGTGGAGGAGTTGCAGGGGGCGTCGTTCGTCGGTGAGGGCGGGATCGACGTACCGCTCGTGCGCGCGGAGGAGGCGAGGGCGCTGCTGGTGCCGCGGGGCTCGCTCGACGACCTCGAGCGGCAGGAGATGGAGTCCCACGTCGTGCGCTCGTACGAGTTCCTGCTCACGATCCCGTGGCCGAAGAGGTTCGCGAAGGTGCCCGCGCTGGCGTACGCCCATCACGAGAAGCTCAACGGACGCGGGTACCCCAACCGCCTCGTCGCCGCCGCCATCCCTCCGGAGGTGCGGATGATCACCATCGCCGACATCTTCGACGCCCTGACGACCGGCGACCGCCCGTACCGGCGGGCGAGCTCGCCGGAACGCGCCCTGGCCGTGCTCGCCGATGAGACCCGAGAGGGGTTCCTCGATCCCGATCTCGTGCGGCTGTTCGTCGACGCCCGGATCTTCGAGCGTCCGATGACGGAACCGCTCCCGTAGCGCGTGGGCACTCCGGACCCGCGGCCGGCCCCGCACGGACGGGCCTGTCGCCATTCCTGGGAGACCGGGCGCGACGCCGGCGCTGTCGGCGGTGCAACGGGGCGGCGCAGTCCCCGCGAGCGCGGGCGTGTAGACTTGCGCCAGAGATCATGGTCGGGCTCGCGGCGAGCGATGTTCCCCCCGAGCCGGGGGACGCGAGCGCTGTTGGGGAGGGGCGATGGCGGAAGTTGCGGCAAGCGCCGCCCGGCGCCCGGTCGGGCGCGTGGGTTGGAGGGGCCTGGGCACCGCGCTGCTGCTCGCCGGCACGGCCGTGGTCGTCGTCCTCTTCGTGCTGTTCGCCAGGGGGCAGCGGGCCGAGGTCGAAGCGATCTGGCGCGGCCGCCTGTCGGCGATGGCGGCGGACCGACAGGCGGCGATCGAGCGCTGGCTGACCGGCCGGCGGGAGGACGCCAGGATGATCGCGGGGTTCCCGTCGGTGCGGGCGCTGGCCGCGCCGGCCGCGGGAGCGCCGACCGGCGGGTTGGGGCCGCATATCGCCGAGATCCTCGGTGACTTCATCCGCGAGCGCGAGTACACGGAGGCGGCGCTCGTGGATGGTGCGGGCGCGGTCCTGGCGCAGGGGAGCGGCGAGCCGCTGCCGGAGGACGCCTTGGCGCAGGTGCGGAGGACGGCGGCCGGAGCCGCGACGGGGCCCCAGTGCTTCATCCGGGGCCGCTCGGGTGCGCCGCTGCTGCTCACGATGCAACCGGTGGGCGTGCGGCCGCCGTACCGCGCGGTCGTGCTGCTCTTCTCCGACCCGGGGCGATGGATCTTCCGTCTGCTGGCCATGGAGCCGATCCCCACCGCCACCGGCGAGAGCCTGCTGGTGCAGCGCGAGGGCGACCGCCTGGTCTACGTGAGCCCGTTGCGCCTGTCCGCTGCGCGACCGCTCACGCGCCTGGTCACAGACACGCGTCAGGACCCGGCGGCGTGGCTGGCGACGAGCGGGAAGGTGACGTTCGGGCGCTTCACGGATTACCGCGGCGTCGAGGTCCTCGCGGCGTCGCGGCCGGTGCCCGCGACCGGGTGGGGGCTGGTGGTGAAGGTCGACGCGCGCGAGGCGATGGCTCCGTGGCGGCGGGCCGTGACGCTCGGAGCGCTCGCCGGCGTGCTGGCCCTCGGGGCCCTGGCGGCGCTCCTGGCCGCGTTCCTCAGCCGCCGACGGGTTGTCGAGCTGGCCGAGACGTTGCAGGAACGGGAGCGTTACGAAGAACGGCTGCGCAGCCTCGGACGTCTCTACCGCACGCTGTCGGAGGTCAATCAGCTCCTCGTGCGGGAGCAGGACGAGGCCGCGTTGCTCTCCGAGGTCTGCCGGATCGTGGTCGGCGAGGGCGGCTACCGGATGGCCTGGGTGGCCTCCAAGGAGAACGACGGGTCGCTGCGGATGGTGGCCTCGGCCGGGGATGTGGCGACCTACCTCGAAGGCGCGTCGATCCGTTGGGACGACACGCCGGAAGGCCGCGGGCCGACCGGCACCGCCGTGCGTGAGAACCGCCCGGTCGTGAACAACGACACGCTGGCCAACCCGGCGCTCGACGCCTGGCGAGAGCGCGTCAACTCCGCCGGCTATCGTTCCTCCGCCGCGTTTCCGGTGCCGGTCGGCGGCGGGGTCGTCGGAGCGCTGACCGTGTATGAGTCGGAGCCCGATGCCTTCGACGAGGAACGGCTCCGCCTCCTCGCCGAACTCGCCTCCGACATCGGCTACTCGCTCGGGGCGCTGCGGGAGCGCGCGGCGCGCCGGGCGGCCGAGGTGGCGCTGCGCGAATCGGAGCAGCGCTTTGCCGTCTTCATGAGCCAGCTCCCCGGCGTGGCGGTGATGCGCGACCGCGACGGGCGCTACCTCTTCATGAACGACGCGTGGGAAGAGGTGATGCACCTCAAGCGCGCCGACCTCCTGAACAAGACGCCGATGGAGTGCTTTCCCGAGACCAGCGCCGAGGAGCTGCTGGCCGGGGACCGTGAGGTGCTGCGGACGGGCGAGCCCCTGACGCATGTCGTGCCGCTGCAGCATCACGACCGCGTCCGCCACTGGTTGACGCACCACTTCCCGATTCCGGGCCCCGATGGGAGGATCGCCGCCATCGGCATCCTCTACGTTGACATCAGCGACCGCATCCGCGCCGAGGAGAGCCTGCGCGAGCGCGAGGCGATGTTCAAGACGCTGGCGGAGTCGGCGCACACGGCGATCTTCGTTTACCGCGGCGCGACCTTCGTCTATGTCAACCCCGAGGTCGAGCGCCTGACCGGCTATTCCGTCGAAGAGCTCATTGGGCGCAACGTGCTCTCGGTGGTTCACCCCGAAGACCTGGCAATGGTGCGGCGCAACCTCGAGTCCCGGGCGCGCGGCGAGCACCCGCCGGCACGCTACGAGTTCCGCATCGTCGCCAGGACCGGTGAGGTGCGCTGGATCGACTTCACGGCGGCCGCTTCCGAGTTCATGGGGGAGCGGGCGATCCTCTGCACGGCCTACGAGATCACCGAGCGTAAGGCGGCCGAGGAGGAGCGCGCCCGCCTGGCCGCGGCGATCGAGCAGAGTGGAGAGGCGGTGGTCCTGACCGACCCGGACGGTACGGTCCGCTACGTCAACCCGGCGTTCACCAGGATCACCGGGTACTCCGCCGCCGAGGCGATCGGCCGGACACCGGCGGTTCTCAAGAGCGGCCAGCAGAGCGAGGCGTTCTACCGTGAGCTGTGGGCGACCATCACGGCCGGCAAGACGTGGGAAGGGCGCATCGTCAACCGGCGCAAGGACGGCAGCCTCTACACCGAGGAGATGACGATCTCGGCCGTGCGCGACGCCGCCGGCGCGATCATCCAGTTCGTCGCCGTCAAGCGCGACATCACGGCGCACCTCGACATGGAGGCGCAGCTCCTGCAGGCACAGAAGATGGAGGCCGTCGGCCTGCTCGCCGGCGGTGTGGCGCACGACTTCAACAACCTCCTGCAGGCGATGTTGGTGGTCGTCGCGCTCGCCCGCTCCGACCGATCGAGCACGGAGCGGGCGTTCGCGCGCCTGGAGGAACTCGAGGGCCAGATCCGGCGCGGCGGCGCGCTGACGCGCCAGCTCCTTCTCTTCGCCCGGCGCGAGACGACGCGGCCGGAGACGTTCGATCTCAACGAGCTGGTGCGCGACGTGACCCGCATGCTCGGCCGGCTGGTGCGCGAGAACATCACGCTGTCGTCGCGCCTGGAGGAAGTCGTGCTGCCGGTCGACGCGGATCGCTCCCAGATCGAGCAGGTGCTCGTCAACCTCGTGGTCAACGCGAGCGACGCGATGCCGGACGGCGGGCGGATCGAGATCTCCACCTGGGGCCGCCCAGGGCTGGTCGGGCTGGTGGTCGCGGATAACGGCCCCGGGATCCCGGCCGCGATCAGGAGCCGGATCTTCGAGCCGTTCTTCACGACCAAGGGGCCGGGGAAGGGGACCGGCCTCGGGCTGTCGGTCGTGCACGGCATCGTGACGCGTTTCGCGGGTAGCGTCGAGGTTGCGAGCGAAGAGGGGAACGGGGCCACGTTCACCGTCACGCTGCCGCGCGCCGCCGGACCGCTGCGCGCGGCACCGCCGAGCGCCCTCGCGACGGCGCCGGAGGCCGGGCACGGGGAGCGCATCCTCATCGTCGAGGACGAGGCGGCCGCACGGGAGGCGCTGGGGGAGATCCTGACCTCGCTCGGGTACGTGGTGGTCGGGGTCGGGAGCGGCGGCGAGGCCGAAGCGCGGCCCGCCCAGCCGGGGTTCGACCTGCTCCTCACCGACCTCGTGCTCCCCGACGTCTCTGGCCTCGACCTCGCCGTCCGCCTCAAAGAGCGGTGGCCGCGCATGGAACTGGTCCTGATGTCGGGTTACAGCGACAACGACGCCGTGCGGGAGGCCGTCACGAAGGGCCGTGCCCGCTTCCTGCAGAAGCCGTTCGGGCTCGACACGCTGGCCCGCGAGCTGCACGACGCCCTCGCCCGCTAGGAGCCTGTCGCGCATAGCGACGGGAGCGAGGGTCGCGATGGCGCCCGCTGGCAAGGCGGACAAGCGAAATGCCCGCAGCCGTAGCTGCAGCCTACGTCGAGGACATTTCGCACAGGCCAACGCAGCCAGCGGAATGCCAGCGCGAGCCGCAGCCGGAGTCGATGCGCGACAGGCTCCTAGAGGCGCGCGGGCGCCGCCAGGGGCGCCCGCGCCAGATCGGTTCAACCTCGGCGCCGCCGGGCTACGGCCGGCCGCCACCGGACTGCATCCGCGCGGCGAACTTGGCGCGGATCTGGTTGTACTGCGCGAGCTGGGCCGGGGTGAGTACCGCGAGGACGCTCGCCTGCGTCTGGAAGCGGCTCACCACGAGCTGCTGCACCAGCGGCGTCTGCTGGGCGATGTAGTTGTTGACTGCCGTGGCGTCGAACTGGGCCGGGTTATACGCCGCCACGAACGTCTGGCGGTTGGCCTTGATCTGGTCGCGCGTGCCCTGGTTGGCCGTGCGGGCGGCCGACACGATCCCCTTGATCTGGGTGACCTGAGCGTCGCTGAGGCCGAGCTTGTCGGCGAGGCGCAGAACCATGCCGCCGTCCATCCCCATGAGACCGTGTTCCCCGCCCGGCCCCATCGGACCGTGCCCCCAGTGACCCGCCGCCGACACCGTTGCGGGGAGGAGAACCGCCGCCGCGAGGATCGCGAGAACCGCATGCCGAATCTTCATGATTGGCTCCCTTTCTCGGCGGAACCGTCCCGGCACCGCCTCTGCTGCAGAAGACGCGGGTTCGGCGGCAGGCGTTACACCGCCCGTCGCCGACGCGGGTGGCCGGGCGGCCGGCGCCGGCTCGCGCGCCCGGCGCCAAAAGACGGGTCGCGCCCCGCATCACGCGGGGGTGCTATCCTCGAATGAACTGATCGCGGGTGCACAGCGGCATCTCGGAGGCGGCGTGCGAAACCGCCGTCCGCGCACCGGGCCTTGCTCCTCCGGCGATGCCGGGAGCCGGCGTGAGGTAGGAGGCGGGAGGACGAGATGGAGAGACCGTGGATCAAGTTCTACGACGCCGGGGTTCGTCCCAACCTCGAGTACCCCGCCGTTCCGATGCATCACTTCCTCGAGACCAGCGCCCAGCGCCATCCGGAGTGGACCGCGACGATCTTCGGCGCCGTCGTGCACCAGCTCGGCGGGCGGCTGCTGGAGGCCACGCTCTCCTATGGGCGGTTGGACGAGTCGGCGAACCGGCTCGCCAACGCGCTCGCCGCGATGGGGGTCGGCAAGGGCGACCGCGTGGCGCTGTACCTGCCGAACTGCCCACAGTTCCTCATCGCGTACTTCGCCACGCTCAAGCTCGGCGCGATCGTGGCGCCGAACAACCCGCTCTACCTGCCGCGCGAGCTGGAGTTCCAGCTGAACGACGCCGGCGCCGAGACGATCGTCTGCCTCTCGCGCTTCTACGCCAACGTCCGCGAGGTGCGCGCTCGTACCCGCCTCAGAAACGTCATCGTCACCAACGTCAAGGAGTACTTCCCGCCCGCGCTGAGGGCGCTCTTCACCCTCGCCGTCGAGAGGAAGGAGGGCCATCGCGTCACGCTCGAGGGCGGCGACCGCTGGCTGCAGGACCTGCTCGGGTCGGCGCCGCCAAGCAAGCCGGCGGTCGTGGTACAGCCCGGGGACACGGCGGTGTTGCTCTACACCGGGGGGACCACCGGGGTGCCGAAGGCCGCCGAGATCACCCACGCCAACCTCGTTGCGAACGCCCTGATGACGCGCGAGTGGATGACCCAGGCGCTCGACCCGGAAAGGCAGCAGGGGATCGTGACCGCGCTGCCGCTGTTCCACACCTACGGCATGACGACCTGCATGAACGTCGGCATGATGATCAGCGCGGCGTTGACGCTCATCCCCAACCCGAGGGAGCTGGACCACGTGCTGCGGGCGATCGCCCGCCACCGGCCGGCGTTCTTCCCGGGGGTTCCGACGATGTACGTGGCGATCAACCACTATCCCGAGCTGAAGCGGTACGACCTGCGCTCGCTGAAGGCCTGCCTGAGCGGAGCCGCGGGGTTGCCGGTCGAGGTCCAGAAGACGTTCGGGGAGCTCACCGGCGCCCGACTCGTCGAGGGGTACGGCCTCTCTGAGGCGGCGCCGGTGGTGAGCGCCAACCCGCTCTTCGGCGACAACCGGATCGGCACGATCGGGGTGCCGTGGCCCGACACCGAGTGCCGCATCGTCGACCTCGAGACCGGCCAGGGCGACCTGCCGCCGGGCACGGCCGGAGAGTTGGTCGTGCGCGGGCCGCAGGTGATGAAGGGGTACTGGAACCAGCCGGAAGAGACGCGGCTGGCGCTGCGCGACGGCTGGCTGTACACCGGCGACATCGCGACCCGCGACGCGGACGGCTACATCCAGATCGTCGATCGCAAGAAGGACATGATCATCGTGGGCGGCTTCAACGTCTACCCACGCGAGGTCGAGGAGGTGCTGTTCGCTCACCCCAAGGTGCTGGAGGCGGCGGTGGCCGGAGTGCCCGACCCGCACAGCATCGAGCGCGTCAAGGCGTACGTGGTCCTCAAGCCGGGACAGACGGCGACCGAAGAGGAGATCATCGAGTTCTGCCGCACCCGGCTGACCGGCTACAAGCGCCCCGCCCTCGTCGAGTTCCGCGGTTCCCTGCCGAAGACGATGGTCGGCAAGACGCTGCGGCGGCAGCTCGTCGCCGAGGATGCGGGCAAGGCCGCGGCGGGGGCAGGTTCGGCGCCGGTGTAAGGCGACGTGGTCGGCCGCATCGCCGCCAGGCCGTTCAGGCGGCGAACACCAGGGCCGCGGCGAGGACCGCGTTGGTGGCCAGGTTCCACGCCACGTTGGCGGCCAGCGCCGGGATCGGTACGGGACCCTCCGGAGCACCGAGGGCCCAACGCAACGGGGCGACGAGCAGAAGCGACGGCGCGACCGCGACCAGCGCCGCGGCCGGGAGCGTGCGGAGCGCGACCGCCACGCCGATGACCACCGGAGTCGCGAGCGCGGCGGCGGCGTAAACGGCGGCCGCGGCCCGGCGCCCGAACAGCAGCACGAGGTTGCGGCGGCCGCCGGCACGGTCCGCCTCCTCGTCAGGGAACTCGTTCAGGAGGAGCAGATTGAACGTCATGAAGAAGGCCGGCAGGGCGGCCGCCACGGCGGCGGCCCCAGGCGTGCCGCCCTGGACGAGCGCGGTGCCCCACACCGGGAGCGCTCCGAGGCCGAGCCCGGCGAACGTCTCGCCGACGCCGGCGCGCGCGAAGACGTCGGTGTAGAAGAGGATCGCGACGGCCCCGAGCGCCATGACCGGCACCAGCATCCAGCCGACGCGGATGGTCAGCGCGATCCCGGCCGCGAGCGCGACGGCGCACGCGCCGAACCCGAACGCGGCGGCCGCGCGCGGCGACATCGCGCGTCCGGGGAGCGTACCGCTGCCGCCGGAGAACGGCGTCCGCTCGGTGTGGAGGTCGATGCCCGTGCGCATGTCGGAAACCTCGTTGAGGACGTTGACGCCGACGTGGGCGGCGACGAGACCGACCAGGGCGAGGAGCGTGCGGGGCCAGCTGAACTCGCCGCCGTGGGCGGCGGCCGCCGCGCCCGCCGCGACCAGGGTGACCGGCAGGAGGAGGAACGGGGCGCGCGCCACGCCGAGATAGGCCTTGAGCATGGCCATCACCGGATCCTAGCTCGCGCCGCCGATCTGGCTCGTCGCCAGCGGCGGCCGGCGGTCGAACCACGGCCGCGCCTTCTCCAGTTGGGCGGCCAGCCGGAAGAGGAGGCCTTCCTCGCCGAAGCGCGCCGCGAACTGCGCGCCGATCGGCAGGCCGTCGGCGTTCCACCACAGCGGCAGCGACATCGCGGGCTGTCCGGTCTGGTTGAACAGCATCGTGTTGGCGGTGTTCTCGAACGCCTCGGCGGCCATCTCGTCGAGCGCCAGCGCGAGCAGGCGGCGCGACGACAGCGCTTCCACGACGCGCATCACCGCGCGCTGACCGCCACTCGGCGCGAGCGCCCCGATCCGCACCGGCGGGTACGCCAGGGTCGGGGTCAGCAGGATGTCATGGCGCTCGAAGAACCCCGCCACCGAGTGACGGACACGGTGGAGGTGGTCGATCGCGGCCTGGTACTCGCTGGCCGGCATGTGGCGGCCGATCACTCCGAGGAACCATGTCTCCCGCTCGAACCCGGCGCGGGTCGGCCGTCGCCCCGTGAGCTTGCCGGCCTCCGCGATCGCGCACGCCGTGTTGACCGCGACCACCGCGAGGTACGCGCGCCGCAGCTCGGCCTTGGCGAGTTCCGGGGCCGCCTCGGTCACGGTGTGGCCGAGCGATTCGCACAGACGCGCCGCGTCCTCCACGGCGGCGCGGCAGTCGGGGTGCGTCCTCTCGCCGAACAGGGAGGCGGAGGTGAAGGCGATGCGCAGGCGCCCCGGCTCGGCGCCGACCTCGGCGAGGAAAGGCCTCGGAGGCGGCGGCGCCACGTACGGCGCCCCGATGTCGGGGCCACAGGTGGCGTCGAGCAGCGCCGCCGAGTCGCGCACCGACCGCGTGATCGCGTGCTCCTGGACCAGCCCGCACCAGGCCTCGCCGAAGTCGGGCCCGAGGGGGTTGCGGCCGCGCGTGGGCTTGAGGCCGAACACGCCGCAGCACGACGACGGGATGCGGATCGAGCCGCCGCCGTCGCCGCCGTGGGCGAGCGGGACGATCCCGGCGGCCACCGCCGCGGCGGATCCGCCGCTCGAGCCGCCGCAGGTGTGGTCGAGCTTCCAAGGATTGCGGGTCGGCCCGTGCAGCTCGGGTTCGGTGACGCCCATGATGCCGAACTCGGGGGTGTTGGTCTTGCCGAGGATGACGAGGCCCGCTCGGCGGTGCCGCGCGACCAACTCGCTGTCGTGGTCGGGGACATAGTCGGCGAGGAGACGGCAGGACGAGGTGAGCGGCTCGCCCGCGCACGCCGCCATGAGGTCCTTCAGCAGGAAGGGAACGCCGGAGAACGGCCCGTCGGGGAGCGGCCCGGAGGCCGCCCGGCGCGCCGCCTCGTACATCGTGTGGATCACCGCGTTGACGGCAGGGTTGCGCGCCTCGATGCGCGCGATCGCCGCCTCGGTCACGTCGCTCGCGCACAGCTCGCGCCGACGCACGAGATCGGCCAGTCCGAGGCCGTCGTACGACTCGTAGTCGGGCAGGGTTCCCATGTGCGCTCCGTCGTCACAGAGTAGCAGCAGGGACCCCCCCGCGAAACGGCCGCCGGGCCGCCAGCGCCGGCCGCCCCCGGATGTCCGTCGCCGCGCACCAAGTGCGTTGACGAGGGCCGTGCTGGCGAGCGGTCACCCGCTACAATCGCCGCGTGGCCGAGGGCGAGCGCGTCCGCCGCATCCTCCACTGCGACATGGACTGCTACTACGCCGCCGTGCACGTGCGCGACGACCCGTCGCTCGCCGGCCGGCCGGTGGTGGTGGGCGGCGACCCCGGGGGGCGCGGGGTGGTGGCGACGGCCAGCTACGAGGCCAGACGGTACGGCATCCACTCCGCGATGCCGGCGGCGCGGGCGAAGCGTCTGTGCCCCGAGGCCGTGTTCCTCGCCCCCGACTTTCCCAGGTACCGCCGCGAGTCCGAGAGGATCTTCGCGATCTACCGGGAGGTCACGCCCGTGGTCGAGACGGTCTCGCTCGACGAGGCATACCTGGACGTGACCGAGCACCTGGGGTCGTCGGGGAGAGCGTCGGAGATCGCGAAGGAGATCAGGCGCCGCGTCCGGGCCGAGCGCGGGCTCACCGTGTCGGTGGGCGTCGGCCCCAACTGCCTCGTCGCCAAGATCGCGTCGGACTCCTGCAAGCCGGACGGTCTCAAGGTCGTCCCCCCCGCGCGCGTGCGGTCGTTCCTCGACCCGCTTCCGGTGCGCCGGCTGCACGGGGTGATCGGA
>JAJXUY010000023.1 GCA_021782525.1 Acidobacteriota bacterium
CGAGAACAGGATGCGCGCCTTGCCCGGCCTCATCGACGTCACCAGCGACCTGCAGATCAAGAACCCGCAGGTCGAGGTGCAGATCGAGCGCGACAAGGCCTCCTCCTACGGCGTCACCGCGGAAGCGATCGAAAGCGCGCTCTACGACGCCTACGGGACGCGGCAGATCTCCTACATCTACGCGCCCAACAACACCTATCAGGTGATCCTCGAGCTCGAGGACCAGTACCAGGAAGACCCCGCCGCCCTCGCCATGCTCTACGTGCCCGCCAACACCGGGCAGCTGGTCCCGCTCAGCGCCGTGGCCAAGCTCTCCCGCGACCTCGGGCCACTCTCGATCAGCCACACCGGGCAGATCCCCTCCGTGACGCTCTCGTTCAACCTCGCCCCCGGCACCCCCCTCGGCACCGCGGTCGCCGCGGTGCAGAAGCTCGCGCGGGAGGTCGTTCCGGCGACCATCACCACCAGCATGCAAGGCACCGCGCAGGCGTTCCAAGCGAGCACCAAGGGGCTGGGCTGGCTGCTGGTGCTGGCGATCCTGGTGATCTACACGGTGCTCGGCATCCTCTACGAGAGCTTCATCCACCCGCTGACGATCCTCTCGGCGCTGCCGTTCGCCGGGTTCGGCGCCCTGGTGACGCTGCTCATCTTCCGGGTGGACCTCTCGATCTACGCCTTCGTCGGCGTCATCATGCTCGTCGGCCTGGTGAAGAAGAACGGCATCATGATGATCGACTTCGCCCTCGAGGCGCAGCGCAAGGAGGGAAAGACGCCCGCCGACGCGATCTACGAGGCGTGCGTCATCCGCTTCCGCCCGATCATGATGACCACGATGGCGGCGCTGATGGGCACGTTGCCGATCGCCCTCGGCATGGGCGCGGGCGCGGAGTCGCGCCGCCCGCTCGGCCTCGCCGTCGTCGGCGGCCTGCTCTTCTCCCAGTTCCTCACGCTGTTCGTGACGCCGGTGTTCTACCTCTACATGGAGCGCGCCCAGACGTTCATCAGCCGGAAGATGGCGCGCACCGCGAACGGCACCACGATCCCCGAGGTCTCCTAGCCGGACGCTCGTTCCGCAGACGCCGAGGGCGGGCCGCACGGCCCGCCCTCGTTGTCACCGGCCAGAGCTGGTTCGGCCATGCGGGCTGGGGTAGCGGCGCACCAATCAGGACCACGCACCAACCACCGGCCTGCTGGTAGTATCATCTCGGTTTGTGACATCCAAGAGCACTCGCAACGCCTCCGGGCTAGGTAGGTGGATCCTCGGCGCACCGTGACCAACGAAGCCGATACTTGCCGGAGATTCGTCGTCCCCAGACTGCAGGCAGCTGGTTGGGACGATGAGCCGCACCGTCTCAGCGAACAGGTGACGTTCACCGACGGCCGGATCGTCGTCGCCGGGGCCCGCACGTTCCGTCGGCCTGGGAGGCGGGTCGACTACCTCCTGCGATATCGGCCCGACATGGCGCTCGCCGTCGTTGAAGCGAAGGCAAGCTACAAGGCGCCGGGTGACGGCCTGCAACAGGCGAAGGACTATGCGGAGATCCTCGGCCTTTCCTTCGCGTATTCGACGAACGGCCACGGCATCATCGAGTTCGACTACCTCACCGGCGTTGAACGTAAGATCGCGAGCTTTCCCACCCCCGGCGAGCTCTGGGCACGGTTGACCAACCACAACCGACTTGACGCCGCCGCCGCGGAGCGCCTGCTCTCGCCGGCCTACCACCTGAGTGGAAAGTCGCCACGTTACTACCAGGAGATCGCGATCAAACGCGCCATCCAGGCGATCGAGCTGGGCCAGCGCCGGGTGCTTCTCACAATGGCCACCGGTACCGGCAAGACCGTCGTCGCCTTCCAAATCTGCTGGAAGCTCTGGTCGTCGCGGTGGAATCGAACCGGAGGGACCGAGCACCGTCGTCCGCGCATCCTCTACCTCGCGGACCGGAACATCCTGATCGACGACCCCAAGGACAAGATCTTCGCCCCGTTCGGCGACGCCCGCTGGAAGATCGAGAACGGCATCGCCAACAAGAGCCGCGAGATGTACTTCGCGATCTACCAGGCGATCGCCAAGGACGAGGTCCGGCCGGGGCTCTACCGCGAGTACGCCCCAGACTTCTTCGACCTCATCATCGTGGACGAGTGCCACCGCGGCAGCGCCCGCGACGAAAGCAACTGGCGCGAGATCCTCGAGTACTTCGCCCCGGCCTATCAGCTCGGCATGACCGCGACGCCGAAGCGGGACGACAACGTCGACACGTACGAGTACTTCGGCAACCCGGTCTACACCTATAGCCTCAAGCAGGGGATCGAGGACGGCTTCCTCGCGCCGTACCGCGTCCACAGGGTCGTCACGAAGTGGGACGCGACGGGGTGGCGTCCGTCGCCGGGGGATCTCGACCGGTTTGGCCGCGAGATCCCCGACGAGGAGTACCACACCAACGACTTCGAGCGTCGGGTCGCCCTGCGCGCCCGCACGCAGGTCGTCGCGCGCCACCTCACCGACTTCCTCCGGAAGAGCGACCGCTTCGCCAAGACCGTGGTGTTCTGCGTCGACCAGGAGCATGCGGACGAGATGCGGCACGCGCTCAACAACCTGAATGCGGACCTCGTGCGCCAGTTCCAGGACTACGTCTGCCGCGTCACCTCGAACGAAGGCGACATCGGCAGGGGCCACCTGTCCGACTTCCAGGACCTCGAACGGGCGACGCCGGTCATCCTCACAACGTCGCAGATGCTCACGACCGGCGTCGATATGCCGACGTGCAAGAACGTCGTCCTCGTGCGCGTCATCAACTCGATGACCGACTTCAAGCAGATCATCGGGCGCGGGACTCGCGTTCGCGACGACTACGGAAAGCTCTTCTTCTCGATCCTAGACTACACGGGCTCGGCGACCCGGATGTTCGCGGACCCGGACTTCGACGGCGCGCCCACGCTCATCACCGAGGTGAAGGTCGACGAGCACGGCGAGGAGACGGAGACGCCAACCGAGACGGGTGATGAGACGACGTACCCGCCGGACGGCGAGACGATCCTGCCGCCGCCGGACGTCGACGAAGGTGACCGGCGCAAGCTCTACTTCGACGGCGGCCAGGTTGACATCGCCACCCACCTTGTCTACGAGCTGGATGCCAACGGCACACAGCTCCGGGTCGTCAAGTTCACCGACTACACCGCCGAGAAGGTGCGCACCCTCTACCCGACCGCCGCGGAGCTGCGCAAGGCCTGGGCCGACCCGCAGCACCGCAGCGAGGTCATCGCACACCTCGCCGAGAGAGGCATCGACTTCGACGAGCTGGCGAGAGCGGCCAATCAGCCCGAGGCCGACCCGTTCGACCTCCTCTGCCACATCACTTTCAACGCCCCGCTGCGCACGCGGCGGGAGCGCGCCCAGGCGCTTAGGCGGGAGCGCAAGGAGTTCTTCGACCAGTACGGTCCGCAGGCGCGCGAGATTCTCGACGAGCTGCTCGAGAAGTACGCCGAGCACGGCACCGCTCAGTTCGTAATCCCCGACATCCTCAAGGTCGAGCCCATCTCCCGGCACGGCAACGTCATGGAGATCGCAACGTTCTTTGAGGGACCTGAGAGACTCCGACAAGCAGTGAACCTGCTGCAAACGCTGTTGTATGCGGCATAGGAGACGGTGATGGCAGCCAAGATCTCGCGCGACCGGATAGGAGAAATCATGAAGACGGTGCTTCTGGAGCTGGAGGCCGCCGGAGGCGAGGCGCGGGTTGGTGCCCTGATCAAGGCGGCAGAGCCGAAACTCCATCTAAACGACTACGAACGCGCCGTGCTCGAGAAGTCAGGCTTTATCCGCTGGCACACCGTCGTCTACTTCTACTCCATCGACTTTGCGAAGAGCGGATACCTGAAGAAGGAAGGGGGCAAATGGTACCTCACGGACTCCGGTCGCCAGGCGCTCAAGCTCAGCGCCCCGGATCTGATCCGCAAGGCAGGGGAAGGGTACTGGGCCTGGAAGAGTTCCCAAGAGCCAAAAGAACGTGCCCAAGACCACCAGGAGGAGGCTGAAGCGGAGCAGATCGAGCGGCAGGCAGCCTACGACCAAGCTCTCGGTCAGGCAACCGCAGAAATCGAGGAACACATCAGTCGGATGCTGCCGTACGACTTTCAGGCTCTTGTCGGGGAGCTCCTGATAGCGATGGGTTACCACGTCCCATTCGTGGCGCCCAAAGGCCCGGACGGCGGCGTGGATGTCGTCGCCTACAAAGACCCCCTCGGCACCACCGCCCCCAGGATTCGCGTGCAGGTCAAGCACCGCGGACAAAAGGTGACCGTGAACGAGGTCCGCGAACTCGAAGGGGTGCTTAAGAAGGAGGGCGACATCGGCCTCATCGTGTCGAGTGGTGGGTTCACGGTCGACGCAGAGCACGAGATACGATCCTCCAACAAGCACATTGAGACGATGGACCTCAACCGCCTGATCAGACTCTGGCAGGAGAACTACGAGAGGGTGCGGGAGCCCGGCAAGAAACTCCTACCACTCGTGAAGCTGTACTTCCTCGCCCCGACCGAGGAGAGCTGATGCCGCGACCGCGGAAGAAGGACGCCCCCCCGCTCACGACCCCTCAGCGCCTGGCAAGCGTGATCAAGTCGGCGCGGGACATCATGCGCAAGGACAAGGGGCTCAACGGCGACCTCGACCGGTTGCCGATGCTCACGTGGGTGATGTTCCTCAAGTTCCTCGACGACACCGAGATGATCCGGGAGGAGGAGGCCAAGCTCGACCGTACGCAGCGGTATCGACCCGCGGTCGAGGCGCCGTACCGCTGGCGCGATTGGGCGGCGAAGGAAGAGGGCATCACCGGTCCCGAGCTGATCGCTTGGGTGACCCACGACGAAGCGGTCGGACCCGACGGAAAGCGGCGCCAGGGCCTGCTCGCCTACCTCCGCGGCCTGGAATCTGCCAACGGGCACGACCGCCGGAAGGTCATCGCCACGGTGTTCGGCGGCGTCGTCAACCGCATGACGAGCGGCTACCTGCTCCGGGACGTGGTCAACAAGGTCAACGGCATCCACTTCAACTCGAGCGAGGAGATCCACGTCCTCGGCACGCTCTACGAGTCGCTTCTCAAGGAGCTCCGCGATGCCGCAGGAGATTCGGGAGAGATCTACACGCCGCGGCCGGTCGTCCGTTTCATGGTCGAGGCGACGGCGCCAACGCTCGGCGAGACCATCCTTGACCCCGCGTGTGGCACGGGTGGGTTCCTCGTCGAGTCGTTCCTGCACCTGGAGAAGCAATGCAGGACGGTGCAGCAACGACGCACCTTGCAGGAGCGCACCATCCTCGGCCAGGAGGCGAAGCCACTGCCGTACATGCTGGCGCAGATGAACCTGCTCCTGCACGGCCTGGAGTACCCAGCGATCACCTACGGCAACTCGCTCGCCATCACGCTGACCGACATCGGCGACAAGGACCGTGTGGACGTGATCCTGACCAACCCGCCGTTTGGCGGCGAGGAGGAAAAGGGCATCCTCGGCGGCTTCCCGGAGGACAAGCGCACCTCCGAGACGGCGTTGCTTTTCCTTCAGCTCATCATGCGCCGGCTGCGCCGGCAGCCGAAGCCCGGCCGTGCCGCGGTCGTCGTCCCCAACGGCACGCTGTTCGGCGACGGGATCTGCGCCCGAATCAAGGAACAGCTCCTGACGGAGTTCAACCTTCACACGATCGTGCGGCTGCCGAACGGCGTGTTCGCGCCGTACACGCCGATCCCGACGAATCTCTTGTTCTTCGAGCGCGGCGGCCCGACAAAGGAGATCTGGTGCTACGAGCACCCGCTGCCGGAAGGACGCAAACAGTACACCAAAACCGCCTCGCTCCAGTTCGAGGAGTTCGCGCCGTGCCTCGCATGGTGGAGCAAACGTAAGGCGAACGAGCGCGCCTGGAAGGTGAAGGCGAAGGACGTCCTCGCCAACGCCTGCAACCTCGACCTCAAGAACCCGCGCGCCGCGCAGGAGCTGGAGCACCTCCCGCCCGAACAGCTCGTCGAGTCGATCCTTGAAAAGGAGCGCCGGATCATCGAGATCATGGGCGAGATCAAGAAGATCCTGGCCGAAAAGCCATGAGTCGTACCTGGCCCATCGTGAAGCTGGGTGAGGTCCTCGAGAAGAGCCAAGAGTCGATCGTGGTCGACCCCGACGATAAGTACAAGGAGGTCAGCGTCAAGCTCTGGGGGAAGGGCGTGATCCTGCGGCGAGTGGCCAAGGGAGCTGACATTGCAGCCTCGTCGCGGCACGTCGTACAGGCCGACCAGTTCATCTTGTCTCGGATCGACGCGCGACACGGAGCAGCAGGCATCGTTCCGCGCGATCTTGAGGGCGCAGTTGTCAGCGGCGACTTCCCAGTGTTCGATGTCAGGAGTGACCGGCTGCTGCCCGCGTTCCTCCGCTGGATGAGCAGGACAGCTGCTTTCGTCGATCGCTGCAGAGCCGCAAGCGAGGGGACGACAAACAGGGTCCGCCTGAAGGAGAGGCGCTTCCTCGCGCAGGAGATCCCACTGCCCCCGCTCGAGGAGCAGCGCTGGCTTGTCGCCAAGCTCGACCTGTTGCAGGAGCGGGTCGAGGAAGCAGCGGCTTGTCGCGCGCAGAGCGGGAGAGGTGGCGATCGGCTCCTGATCGCGATGGCGTACCGCGGCGACCTCAACGCGGAGACCAGGAGTGACCTGGGCTGGCGGCGAGTCCGACTCGGGGAGATCATTCGGCAGGTCGCCGATGAGCATGTGGTGGCCAGCACACGTAGCTACCCGAATTGCGGCATTTACAGCTACGCTCGGGGTCTCTTCGCCAAGCCCTCGATCGAAGGACTAACGACCAGCGCACACAAACTGAACCGCATTCGTAGCGGCCAGTTCATCTATAGCCGTCTGTTCGCCTTTGAGGGAGCCTATAGCATCGTTCCGGCTGAGTTTGACGGGTTCTACGTATCCAACGAATACCCCACCTTTGAATGTGACGGGTCGCAGGTCCTCCCGGAGTTCCTCGGTGCGTACTTCAAGGCGCCCACGGCCTGGCAGAGGGTCGCCGCGGGCAGCAAGGGCCTCGGAAACCGTCGCCAGCGAGTCAAGCCGGATCGGCTGTTGGCCCATGACCTCGACTTGCCGCCCCTCGCCTGGCAGCAGCAGATCGTGGAGTTGACGGCAAGGCTCCGCCTCGTCGCCAAGCCCATCGGGTCGACGAAGAACGAGATCGCCGCCCTTAGGCCGTCGATCCTCGACCGCGCCTTCCGCGGCGAGCTGTAGGCGTTCACCAGGCCGCAGCGTCCACGGACTGCGCCTGGCCGGGGGACCGGCCTCGGTGGCACATTGCGCGGTAATCGTATGATAGCGACCATCGACCCACGCCGTGGCTGCAGCCATTGACACCGTCATATTTCACTCGTATGATGTCTTTCACCGGTTGGTGAAAGGTGCATGAATCGTGAAACGAGAGCTATCCGATCTGAGCGAGCGAGCCGAGGCGGTCCTCAAGGGCGCCCTGGCGGAGGTGCCATTCCTTAGGCTCGACACCGCGATGGGGTGGCGCGTGGCCGAGCCTGCACCAGGGAAGCCCGACCTCGATCTCAGGATCAGGGTGGCGTCCACCGAGGCTCAGCTCTCGTTTCTGGTCGAGGTCAAGCAGAGCGGGGAACCGCGGTACGCCAGGGACGCCATCAACCAACTCCTCCGCTACCGCCAGGCGAGACCGAACGCATATCTCGTCTTCGCGGCTCCGTACATCTCCCCGGACACGGTGGCCCTATGCGCCGCCGAGGGCGTCGGCACGATCGACTTCGCCGGCAACTGCTTCCTGAGCTTCGGGGAGATCTTCATCCGGCGTGAGGGGAGGCCGAACCCGTTCGCGAAGCGGCGTGGGCTACGGTCCCTGTACGCGCCGAAATCCGAGCGCATCCTCCGTGTCCTGCTTCAGGACCCTCGGGTGGCGTGGAAGACGGTCGCCCTGGCGACGCAGGCGCGCGTCAGCCTTGGCCAAGTCGCCAAGGTCAAGCAGCACCTGGCGGACCGGGAATTGACCAAGGTCGGAGAGCAGGGCTTCGCTCTCAGCGATCCGCGAGCGTTGCTCCGGGATTGGACCCAGTTCTACCGCATCGGGCGCAACACTGAGCGCGGCTACTACAGCCCGTTGCCGATCGCGGAGGTCGAGCGGGCCCTGGCGAAGAGGTGTGCCGCCGACGGCGTGGCATACGCGCTGACAGCGTTCTCCGGGGCTGCGCGGTATGCTCCGTTCGTTCGCTATCAGCAGGCGACGATCTACGTCGGCGCCGACCCCGCTCCGAGCGTCGCGAAGGTCGGGCTCAAGAGCGTGGCTAGCGGAGCGAACGTGCGCATTCTCGAGCCCTATGACGACGGGGTGTTCTACGACAGCCGAGAGATCGACGGCGTCAGGGTCGCCAGCGCCCTGCAGGTGTTCCTCGATCTGCAGAGTGCCCGTGGTCGTGGCGAGGAAGCGGCAGCGTTCCTGCTCCGGGAGGTCATCGAGAAGTCATGGGAGACACCAGCGAAGACTACACGGCCGACGCGGTCGAAGCGGCGCGCTCCGTCATCCTCGAGCTGACCCATCTCCTCGGAGAGTACCGAGACGGGATCGTACTGATCGGCGGTTGGGTCCCTCCCCTGCTGCTTCCACACGCCGCCCGACAGCACGTCGGCAGCATCGACGTGGACCTCGCCCTCGACCATACGCAGCTTGCTGAAGCCGGCTACAGGACGATCCGGGAGAGCCTCATCGCGAGGGGATACACCGAAGGATCTCAACCGTTCGTCTTCCGAAGGACTGTCACAGTCGGAGCCCGTAACGTGGTCGTCGAGGTGGACCTGCTTGCAGGCGAGCACGGGGGCACTGGGCGGAGCCATCGCACGCAGCGCGTTCAGGACGTCAGACCGCGGAAGGCGCGCGGGTGCGATCTCGCGTTCGACAACCCTACCGAGATCCACCTCGAGGGCTCTCTCCCCGACGGGACACGGGACATCGTGACCGTCCGGGTCGCGTCGATCGTCCCGTTCCTTGTCATGAAGGCCATTGCACTCGCGGACCGGTTGAAGGCCAAGGATGCCTGGGACATCGACTTCTGTTTGACGCACTACCCCGGAGGCGTCGCGGCGTTGGAACCAGCGTTTATGCCACACATGGCCAACGGGCTCGTAACCGAGGCGATCCATCACCTGTCGGAGAAGTATGCGTCCCCGGATCACTACGGCCCGCGAATGTGCGCGGACTTCGAGGGTGTCACCGACCCGGAGGACCGCGCCATCCGGCAGCGGGCGGCCTATGAGCGCATGGCCGAGCTGCTGGCCGCACTCGGTGTTCGGACCGACGAGACCAAGTGAGCCGAGCCCGACGGAGGGACCTTGCCGCATGGCTGATCTGACCGAGGTCGCGCCGCGCGAAATCAACCCAACTGAGCATCCGTCACCGCTGCACCTGACGCGGGAAGCGCTCTATGACCTCGTGTGGACCGAGCCGGTCGTCACGCTTGCCAAACGCTGGGGCGTCTCCGACGTGGCGGTGGCGAAGTGGTGCCGGAAGCTCAACGTGCCTCGGCCCGAGCGCGGGTATTGGGCGAAGGCGGCCGCCGGCCACGTCGGCAAGAGGCGGCCGCTGCCGCACGCGAAGAAGGGCGAGCGAACGGAGGTGGTCGTGTCGACGGGAAGCCCGAAGAAACCGACCGAAGCCAAGCCCGCGTCGGAGGCGCTGCCTGACGACCTCAAGGCGCTCTATCTCGCGTTCGACACTCCCAGCTCCAAGATTGAGGTGTCCGCCGAACTGCGAGGTCAGCACAAGCTGGTCGCGCAGGTGCAGTCGACGTTGCAGCACGCCCGAACGGACGACGCCGGGATCCTTATCGCGCGCAGCCGATCGCATCTCGATCTCAAGGTGACGCGGGACACGCTGGACCGCGCGCTGCGGATTGCGGATGCCATGATCAAGGCATTGGAGCAGAACGGAATCCGGATCGCTGTCAGAGAAACCGACGACCAGGGCCAAGACCGCCGCAGGACAACCGCGACGGTGTTCGGGGAGAAGATTGCCTTCGACCTCACCGAGAAGGTGACGCGGAGCGAGCGCCCGCTGACGCGCGAGGAGAAGCAGAAGCTCGCCAAGGATCCGTACTTCTGGATCCGAGACAAGTACGCGTACTCGCCTACCGGCAACCTCCGCCTGCGCATCGTGGAGTCGTACTTGCCCTTCCGGGCCTCCTGGGCGGACGGGAAGCGCCACCGAGTCGAGGATCACCTCACCGACTTCGCCAAGGCTCTGGTGCTCGTAGCTAACAAGCGGCGCCTCGATCGCGCGGAAGCCGAGCGCCGGCAGAAAGCATGGGAGGAAGAGGCGCGGCGCAGGCGCGAAGCCGAGGAGGCCTGGGAACTCGAGCAGAAACGGCGGAAGGCACTCGATCTGCTCGAGGAACGCTGGCTCAAGAGCTGCCGTATCCGTCAGTTCGCCGCCACCGTCGAGCAGGCCGCGGCGCAAGCAGGCGCGACTGCGTCAGACGGCGATGAGCTGCAGCGCTGGTTGACGTGGGCGATTTCCTACGCGGATGCGCTCGACCCATTCAAGGTGCCACCGTTCCTGGCGCTCTTTGACCGCACGACCGAGGACGTGCAGCTCGAACCGAGGCGCTACTTCTGGTAGAACCGGTGGCTGCAGCCCGAGCATGACCTCCGGGGGCGACGTCCTGACGAGCAGCGCTGGGTTGGTCGAGGCCTCGGGACGTCGAGTAGCACAAGATGACACGGCGCGGCCCCAAGGTACTCAGGTGTCGGCCGAACGGCGAGACGCGACAAACCGAGCTACTGCAGCTTATCGAGCAGCCTCTCGGCCTTCGCCTTGATCTGCGGGTGCTCCGGCGCCCAGCGCGGGTCGGGGGTCATGGCGACGATCTCCTGCAGCTGCTTCACCGCCTCCGCCTTCATCCCCTCCGACTTGTAGCTCTCGGCGAGGTAGAGTTTGGTGAGCGCGTTGGTCGGTGCGCCGGCGAGCGACTTCTCGAGGAACGTGATCGACTTCTTGGTGCTGCCGCCCTTGAACCACGGCAGCTTGTAGTACAGCCGGCCGAGGACGCGGTCGGGGCCGTAGCCCTCGACCGCGGGGTCGAGCTCGAGGCAGGTCTTCATCTCCTGCTTGATCTCCGGCACCAGGGCGAGCGACTTGAAGATCCCCTTGGCCTCGCCGTAGACGCCGTCGAGCACGCCGAGCCAGAAGTGGCCCTCGACGCCTTTCGGCGCCAGCGCCACCGCCTCCTTTGCGAGCGTGATGCCGGCGCTGAAGATCGCCATCTTCTCGCTGTCCGACGCCGCGGCCTCGGTGTACTCGCCGTAGAAGTACGCGGCGCGCGCGCCTTCCCAGCGCGCGTCGGCCGAGGCCGGATCGGCCTTCGCGGCCCGCTGGAACAGCTCGACCGCCGCCTTCGCCTGCACCGGGTCGGCGCGCTGCTCGTACGCGGCGCGCGCCGCCGCCAGCTCGCCACCCGGTGTTTCCTGCGCCGCAAGCGACAACACCGTGAACATGCTCGCAACCACAACTCCTGCCGTCTTCCCGATGGTCATGGCCAGGCTCCTCGCGACGAGTGTACCCCGACCTGACGCTCCGGTCCGCTAGAATCCTTTCGGAGGCGCCAATGGAGTTCGGGATCGTGGGGCTCGAGCTG
>JAJXUY010000024.1 GCA_021782525.1 Acidobacteriota bacterium
CGGCGGCTTGGCGTACGCCCGCACCAGCTGCAGCCGCCGCCACAGGGCGACCTTGAGCGCGTCGAGGCCGGCCCGCGTCGCGACCGAGACCTGCACCATCGGGTACTCCGAGCCGTACAGCTCGGCGAGCACCGCGAGGTCGTCCGCGCGGGCCAGGTCCGCCTTGGTGACGACCATGACGGTGGGGAGCGGCGTGTCGCGCGGGTCGGCGTCCTCGGGCAGCTCGCCGACGAGCGGCACCCTGGCCGCGGCGAGCCGCTCGCGCACGATCTCGACGTCCTCGGGCAGGGCCGCCGAGGTCGGGTCGACGGCGAGCAACGCGGCGTCGGCGCCGCGGACGAGGCCGGGCAGCCACGGGTCGATGTGCTCGGCCGCGATCGGCGGCAGGTCCACGAGCTGGATGTGCACGTCATCGAACGCCAGCATCCCGGGCTGCGGGCGGGTCGTGGTGAACGGGTAGTCGGCGATCGCGGGCTCGGCGTGGGTGAGCGCGCCGAGGAGCGACGACTTGCCGCAGTTCGGCGGCCCGAGCAGCACGATCTGCGCCGCCCCCTCCGGCTCGACCTTGAACGAGTGCCCGTGCTTGGCGGTGCGGACCTCCTCGTCCTGGCGCAGGCGCGCCAGGCGGCGCTTGAGGTCCGCCTGCATCTTCTCGGTCCCCTTGTGCTTCGGGATGATCGCCAGCATCTCCTCGAGCGCCGCGCGCCGCTCGTCGGGGGCGTGCGCGGCCTTGAACTTCGCCTCCGCGGCGCGGTACTGGGGGGTGAGGTTCGCGGGCATCTCGGCCAATTGTAAACGGCGCCTGGGATGGAACGGAGGCGTGGCCGGTCGCCGGTGGCCGGCGAGAAGCGCGAGGAGGAGCCGAGGGGCAGAGGAGACAAGAAAAAGGGAAGAGGGAAGAGGGGAAAGGAAAGACAAGACAAAGAGGTCGCTACGGGATGTGTCGCTCGCGCCTTTGTCGCTGTCACCGCTGCTGCTCTTCTGCTCCCCCGCTCCTCTGCCCCTCCGCTCCTCTGCTCCTTGGCTCCTCGGCTCCTCGGCGGGGGACCGGCACGGTAGACTGCGCGGAATGCAGGTCACGTCTCGACGAAACGTGTCGGCCCCGATGGTCGCGATGGCGCTGGCACTCGCCTACCCGATCGCGGTCGTGGCAGGCCCGGGGGCGCTCGCGGGCGTGACCGTGGCCGCCGCGGTCTCCGCCTGCGCGCTGGCACTCGTCCGCCGGCCCTCGCCGCGACTGCGCACGGCGCTGGCGGCGATCGCGCTCTGGCTCGCCGCCGGTCTCGGCGGAGCGCTCGTGCTGCGAGGGCATGCGCTGCGCGGCGCGGCGTGGGTGCTGCTGGCGCTCTACCTGCTGCCGCTCCCGGCCATCCCCTACCTCTACGCGAAGACGTTCGACCGGCCGGAAGACCAGGGCAAAGGACAAAGATCAAAGGGCAAAGGGCAAAGGGTAAAGGGTAAAGGAACTACCGGAGTGGCGCGAGGTCGGGCGCGTCGTCTGCCTTCCCTCTTCCTTTTGCCCTCTTCCCTTTCCCCTCCTACCTCTAGACACGGCCAACCGCAGACCTCGACGCCTGAGCCACCCCGCGATCCCGAGGGGGCCCGATGATCGTGCTCGCGGTCATCGTCGCGCTCGCCGGGGGCGTCGCGTGGTGGGGGGCGCGCCGCGCCCACACCGCGGCCGACTACTTCGCCGCGGGCGGCCGCGCCGGCTCATGGCTGGTCGGGGTGGCGGGGACGGCGGCGGCGGTGTCGGCGTTCACGTTCGTCGGCGGGCCGGGGCTGTTCGCCGTGGCCGGGATCGGCTCGCTCTGGATCACGTTCTCCGCCCCGCTCACGGGGGCGCTGCAGTGCTGGGTGGTGGGCGAGCCGGTCGTCGAGCTGGCGCGGGGCCGTGGCCTGCTGACGCCGCAGGAGCTGCTCGGCGCCCGGTTCGGGCGCGCGGCCGGGGGGGTCGCCGCCGCGCTGATCGTGGTCGGGTGCGTCGCCAACCTCGCCGTGCAGGCGCGCGCCGCGGCCGTGCTCGGCGAGGACTTCCTCAAGGTCCCGGGGGCGCTCGCGGCCGGCGTGGCCCTGCTCGCCACGACCGTGTACACGGCGTCCGGGGGGATGCGCGCCGGCCTGCTCGCCGACGCGGTGCAGGGCGCGACGATGGCGGCCCTCGCCCTCGCGCTCGCCGGCGCCGCGCTCGTCGCGGCGGGGGGACCGGCGGCGGCCGTCGAGACGCTGCGGCAGGCGCGGCCGGAGCTGCTCGGAAGCTTCGGCGCCATTCCGCCCGCGCGCGCCCTGGCGTGGTACCTGCTCTTCTGCGTCGGCACCTGCGCGCAACCGCACTACGTGCAGAAGTTCTTCTTCCTGCGCTCGCGCGGCGAGCTGCGCGCGCTGCCGGCGGTGCTCACGCTCGCGCTCGCGGTCACGCTCTCGGTGTGGCTCGCGGTCGGCCTCGCCGGCTCCGCGCTGGCCGCGCGTGGGGCGATCACGACGGCCCGCCCCGACGACCTCGCGCCGCGCACGATGGCGCTGCTGGGACCGTGGGCGGAGCTGGTCGCGGGGGTCGCGATCCTCGCGGCGCTGATGTCCACGGCCGCCTCGTTCCTCAACCTGGCGGCCGCCGCCGTGACGCGCGACCTCCCGGCGGCGCTGGGCCGGCCGGTGCGCGGCCTCGCGGCGGCGCGCGTGACGACCGTCGCGCTCGCGCTCGCGGCCGCCGGCCTCGGCGCCGCCAGCGACCGGACGGTGGCGCTGCTCGGGGTCGCCGGCTGGGGGTTCTTCACCGCGGCGTTCCTGCCGGTGTTCACGCTCGGCCTCGTCTGGCGCGAGGCGACCCCCGGCGGCGCGGCGCTCGCGATGCTCGCGGGCGCCGCCACCGACGTCGCGCTCGAGCTGGTCCGCTCCCGCCTGCCCGCCGGCCTCGAGCCCGGCCTCGCCGGCGCCGCGGTGGGGATGCTCGTCCTCGTGGGCGTGTCCGCGTGGCAGGAAAAGGGGAAAGGGAAAAGGGAAGAGGGAAGAGACGTTCTGACGTCAACGGTGGAGGGTTGAGTATGGCCACGGAACACAGCCAGAGTTGGCTCGCCACGGTTGGTGAGCCCACCTTCTCTTGCACTTGTCTTCTTGTCTTTCCTCTGCCCTTTTCCTTTTCACCTTTCACCTGTTCGAGGGAGCCATGACCACGCGTCCTCCGGTCAGCGCCCGCTGGCTCGTTCCCCGCCTCGAGCGCGTGCGCGCGGCGGTGCGGCCGACGACGCTCGCCGAGGTCGAGCGCGCGCGCGACCCGTTCCGGCTGCTCGTCGCCTGTGTGATCTCGCTGCGCACCAAGGACGCGGTGACGGCCGCGGCGAGCGCGCGGCTGTTCGCGGTCGCGGCGACGCCGTGCGCGGTCGCGGCGCTGCCCGAGAGCCGCATCGCGAAGCTGATCTTCCCTGCCGGGTTCTACCGCACCAAGGCGCGCCAGATCCGGGAGATTGCACGCCGCGTCGCCGTCGAGCACGGCGGCCGGGTGCCGGCTGGCCGCGAGGCGCTGCTCGGCCTGCCCGGGGTCGGGCGCAAGACCGCGAACCTCGTCCTCGGGCTCGGCTTCGGCGTTCCGGCGATCTGCGTCGACACGCACGTGCACCGGATCTCGAACCGCCTCGGGCTGGTGCGAACGCGCACGCCGGAGCAGACCGAGCACGCCCTCGAGGCGGCGCTGCCGCAGCGCTACTGGATCGACATCAACGACCTGCTGGTGACGTTCGGGCAGCAGGTGTGCCACCCGACCTCGCCGCGCTGTTCCTCATGTCCGCTCGCCGCACGCTGCCCCCGCACCGGCGTCACCCACAGCCGATAGCCCGGCGGTCGCGGCCGCAGCGGCTTCACGCCCGCGCCGCGCGCGCGACCGCGTGGGCGTACGGGACGGAGGCGTACTCGACCAGCTCGAACCCGCCCGCTTCCAGCTCGGCGAGGAGCTCATCACGGGTGAAGTGGTGGTCGAACGAGCCGGCGAGCGAGTCGCCGAGCTCGACAGGCTCACTCGACATGCGGGCGCGCCGGACGAACGTCGCGATCGCGCCGACGGCGCGGAACCGTCGCGCCGACGACGCCCGTTCGAAGAACGACAGCAGCACCGGCGCGCCCGGGTGCAGGTGCCGGCGCAGCTGCTGGAGGAAGGCGACGCGCGTGGCGCGGCCCGGGATGTGCATGTAGCCGCCCCAGCCGATCACGGCGGCGTCGAAGGTGCCGAGACCGTCGGGAACCACGTCCGGCGCGGCGAGATCCAGGCGGACGACGAGGCCTTCCTCGGCCGCGATTCGGTTCGCCGCCTCGACCAGCGCACCCACGCAGTCGAACGCCCGCACCGAGAGGCCGCGCCGCTCGAGCGCGAACGCCTCGCGACCGCCTCCGGCCGCGGCGATGAGCACCGACCGGGCGGAGGTAAAGTGGCGCCGGACGGCCTCTTCCTCCCACGGTTGAAAGCCACCGAGGTTGTAGTCGCGGCCGACGTACCTGGCGGCGCCCTCGTAGTAGAGGTCGGTGGCGGCGTGCAGAGCGTTGGGGCCCATCAAGCCGAGCCAGCCTCCCTGGTGAAGGACGTCGACGGCGCTCAGGAGGGCACGTTCGACACGATCGGCCCGCTCGTACCAGCGGGCGGGCCGACTCGACCGGTGCGTCATGGCGCCCTCAGACCCGCTGGAGTCTCAAGTACGCCCCGGATGGGGCCAGGCCTGGTCGGAGCCTATGCCGCTCTTTCGCACCACATTCGCAATCGTGGCGATCCCCGTCACGGCTGGCGGCTCATAGCGCCGCCGCTGCGACCTTGCGACCTTCTCAATCTCCACAAAGACCTCCTCAGCCATGGCGTACTCCCATGCAGCATCACAACATGCAGACCCTCGCCGGCAGGGAACCAGCAGGGTTGACAATCTGTTTGAAGGAACTTACGGCATGGAGCGCGGAGCAGCAGGGGCGACCTTCAGCCCATCTGCCGTGGTGCTAATACCAAATTCTCAACCAGAGGTCAAGAGTGGCCACCCTCCAGAAGACCGGTGACACCACCTGGGCTTCAGGCGCCGACCTGGCGGCAAGCACCCGTGCCGCCCCCTCGACGACGTAGGGGCCCGCGCGCCAGCGGGCGGCCCCGAAAAGCAGGTCCTGGAGGCCGGCGCGGCCCTCCGCGACGACCTTCCGGATGTAGGCGTCGAAGAGCACCTTCCGCCTTCGGTCCAGAACCACAGCCGGCAGGTCGCGGGCCATGCTCCCCCGCAGCAGGCACTTACGGGCGCGCCCGGGCGCGCGGTGCCGGTACGGGATGCCAAGGACGAACTCGGCGAGCGGCCGGTCCAGGAACGGGTGGCGGGGCTCGATGCCACTCACCGCCGCGTGCATGTCGAACGCTTCGAGCGTCCTGGCCAGCAGCGGATTGGTCAGGTTGTCGAACGTCTGCTGCTGCAGCCTCGTCGGGAAGGCGACCGCCGGCGGAACGGCGCCACGGCGGAGCACGGTTCCAGCCGCGGCAAACTCCGGGTTGATCCAGCCTGGGGGCTGCGCGGGCCGGCGCAGGCGGCGCCGCACCGCGCGCACGGTGGGGAACGAAAGCGAAGCCCGTAGCGAGTCGCGCAGGATCTCGGGGAACCGCCACGAGGTGGCGTCGCGGAACGCCCAGGCGTCCCGCACCAGGCGCACGTAGCGCCGGTCGGCTGCGAGGTCGTAGAAGTACGCCCACTCCTCGGTGAGGTCGTCGCCGCCGATGCCGGTCAGCAGGACCCGGGCGCCGATCTCACGGAGGAGGCGCGCCTCGGCGATGGTGGAGCCGCGCTGGATGGAGACGAACGGCGAATCGAGGTCGCGGATCTCACGCTCGAGCCCGTCCACGAGCGCCTCCCCGAGCGGCGACACGAGGTGGCTCTCGAACGGGGTCAGCGCCGCGACCTCGGCGATCGCGTCGGACTCGTCGCAGTCGAGGCCCGGGTAGACCTGGGAGACGGTCGAGAACGACGGGGCCGGCAGCGAACCGTCGCGGAGCAGCTCCGCGGCCAGGACGACGACCGACGGCGAGTCGACGCCGCCGCTGAGCTCCGAGGCGACGGGCACGTCGACCTGCACGCGCTTGCGGACGGCCTCCTTGAGCAGCGCACGAAAACGGGCGTGGAGGTCGCCCGGGGCGTCGAGACGCTCCTCGCGCCCCGGGTCCGGGGACCACCAGCGCCGCTGCCGGACGCCGTTCGGCGAGGCGACCAGGACGTGCCCCGGCCGCAGGCGCGAGATCGCTGCAAAGAACGTCCTCTCGCTCTCGGCGAAGCGGAACAGCAGGTGCTCCGCGACCGTCTCGTCGTCCGGCGCGGCCGCGACGAGGCCCGTGCGCAGGATCTGCTTCGGCTCGGAGCCGAACAGAAAGGATTCTCTGCTCCAGTGGTACACGAGCGGCCGCGGCCCGAACGGGTCGCGCGCCGCGAACAGCCGCCGCTCCCCTTGGTCCCAGACGGCAAAGGCGAAGTCCCCGTCGAGGCGCTCGACCGCGTCGTCGCCCCAGCGCTCGACGGCGGCGAGGATGAGCGCCGCGTCGGTGCCGGCGGCGGCCCACCAGCCGTCGCCCAGTTGCCCGGCCAGCTCGTCGCGGTTGTACAGCGAGGCGTCCGCGACGATCGCCCGCCGGCCGTCCGGCGACCAGGTCGGCCCGGCGCGGCCGCGATCGCTGCGGCGCAGCGCGAGGAGGGCGTGGCCGAGGCCGGCGGCGCCGCGGGCGTCCCAGCCGACTCCGTCCGGACCGCGGTGGCGGATCGCCCCCATCATCGCGGCCCCCAGTCGGTCGGGGACGGGCCGGCCGTCCCAGAACACGGCGCCGCCGATCCCGCTCACGGTGCCGCTCCGGTTCCCGCGCCTCGCCGTCCGGCGGCGCACGGTGCGCTGGCCGCTGGCGCGCGAGCGCCCGGCCGCCGCGGCCGCTGCCGCGGCGCCAGCCGCAGGGAAGCGGTCGGGTCGCTCACCTGCTCATCGTGCCACACGATCGGGCGACCACGGCGCGACGCGGGTCCCGGAGGAAGAGGCGCGCGGGCGCCGTCGCCGGCGCCCGCGCGGGTCACGACGCAACGACCGTTACCAGATCCGACACTGATCGGCGCGGACCATCGGGTCGCCCGGCTTGCAGCCGAACGCCGCCGCGAACGCCCGCATGTTCGACGGCGCCGCGACCGCCCGGAACTGCGCCGCCGGGTGGGGATCCACCTTGACCTGCATCTGCTCGTACTGCGGCCGCGCCGCCCCGGCCCAGACGCGGGCGAAGGCGAGGAAGAAGCGCTGGTCGGCCGTGAGGCCGCCGATCACCGGCGGCTTGGCCCCGGCCAGGCTGTGCTCGTACGCCATGTGGGCGATGGTGAGCCCGCCGAGGTCGGCGATGCTCTCGCCGAGGACGAGCTTGCCGTTCTCGTGCAGGCCCGGCTGCACCTCGTACGCGTCGAACTGCTTCTCGACGCAGGCGGCGCGCGCCGCGTAGTTCTTCGCGTCCTGCGGCGTCCACCAGTCCCTGAGGTTGCCGTGCGCGTCGAACTTGCGCCCCTGGTCGTCGAAGCCGTGCGTCATCTCGTGCCCGATCACCGCGCCGATCGCGCCGTAGTTCACCGCGGGGTCGGCGTTCGGGTCGAAGAACGGCGGCTGCAGGATCCCCGCCGGGAACACGATCTCGTTGCGCGACGGGCTGTAGTAGGCGTTGACCGTGGGCGGCGTCATCCACCACTCGGTGCGGTCCACCGGCTGGCCGATCTTGCCGATCGTGCGGTGAAACTCGTACTGGTCGCCGCGCTGCACGTTGGCCAGGTACGAATCGGTGCCGACGTGGTAGGCCGAGTAGTCGCGCCACTTGTCGGGGTAGCCGATCTTGGGCGTGAACGCGTCGAGCTTGGCGATCGCCGCCTTCCTCGTCGCCGGACTCATCCAATCGAGCGTCTCGATGTCGGCGTGCAGCGCCGCGATCAGGTTGTGCACCAGTTCGTCGGCCTGTTTCTTGGCCTCGGGCGGGAAGTACTTCTCGACGTACAGGCGGCCGAGCGCGAAGCCGAGCTGGCGGTCGGTGGCGCCGACGCAGCGCTTCCATCGCTCCTCGATCTTCTCCGTGCCCTGCAGGGTCTTCCCGCGGAAGGCGAACTCCTCGTTGACGAACGGCGAGGAAAGCTGCGGCGCCGCCCAGTTGACCAGGTGCCAGCGCAGGTAGGTCTTCCACTGGTCGAGCGGGAGCTTGGCGAGGAGCACGCCGACGCCGCGGAGGAACTCCGGCTGCGCCACGTTGAGGCTGGCGATCGCGGGCGTTTCCTGGGCGCGGAAGTAGGCCGGCCAGTCGAAGTCGGGCGCCAGTTTGGCGAGCTCGGCGGTGGGGAGGCGGTGGTAGGTGTTGTCCGGGTTACGCATCTCGACGCGCGCCATCGAGATCTTGGCGAGGTCGGTCTCGAGCGCCAGCACCGTGGCGGCCTCGGCCTTGGCCTGCGCCGCGCCGTCGCCCAGCAACTCGAACATGCGCGCCACGTGCTCGGCGTACTTCTCGCGGATCTGCTTGGAGCGGGCGTCGTCGTTGAGGTAGTAGTCGCGGTCGGGCAAGCCGAGGCCCCCCTGGCGCAACGAGGCGATGACCTCGTCGCTGTTCTTGCGGTCCTGCTCCGAGCCGAAGCCGAAGAGCACGCGAACGCCCTCGCCCTGCAGGCGGGCCACCTCCGCCTGCAACTCGGCCGGCGTCTTGATCGCGGCGATCCGTGCGAGTTCGGGCTCGATCGGCTTGGCGCCGGCGGCCTCGACCGCCTTCTCGTCCATGCAGGTGCCCCAGAAGTCGGCGAGCTTGCGCTCGTCGGAGCCGGGGACGAGGTCCTTGCGCACGGCCAGGGCCTCGAGGATGCCGTGCAACTTGTCGCGGTTCTCCTCGGCGAGCACGTTGAACGTGCCCCAGCGCGGGTACTCCGGCGGGATCGGGTGCGCCTTGATCCAGCCGCCGTCGGCGTACTGGAAGAAGTTGACGCACGCCTTGGCGCCGGGGTCCATGTCCGCGGGGTTGATGCCGTGGACCTGCTGTGCCGCCAGCGGCACGGCGACGGCCGCGAGGGCGGCGGCGATGGCAAGGTGGAAGGGACGGTTCATGCAGGCCTCCAATCGACCCGCGATTCTACGCCCGGGAGCCCCGGAGGTTGCCGCCTCGCCGAGCGGAGTGGCGGAGGAGTGAGGAAGCAGGGAAAAGGGAAGAGGGAAAAGGGGAAAGGGAAGACAAGACGAAGACAAGACGGGGAAAGGGAAGACAAGACGAAGACAAGACGAGGGAAGACGGGACGGAGAGACAACTGGGGGATGTGCTGCTCGTTCGTTTGTCTCTGTCGTCGCCTCTGAGCCCCTGCTCCTCTGAGCCTTTGCTCCTCTGGGCCCCTGCTCCCCTGCCCCTCTGCTCTTCTTCCCGGTGCCCTGTGCCCTCTGTCCTGCGCCCTCTGCCCGGTGCCCTGAGCAATGTGCCCTGTCTTTAAGAGGAAGGGCGGAGCCGCATCGCGCTCCGCCCTCCCGCATTTCTTTCTTTCTGACCTCTGACCCCTGACCCCGGTCTTTTCGGACCACGGACCACGGTCCACGGACCACGGTCTCTACATCGTCTTCAGCATCTCCTCGGCTTCCTTGCAGGTCTTGCCGACGCCGGCGACCGACTTGGTGAACGCGGCCTTCTCCTCGTCGGTGAGGTCGAGCTCGATGATCTTCTCGATGCCGTTGCGGCCGACGATGCACGGCACGCCGACGAACAGGCCCTTGACGCCGTACTCGCCGTCGAGCTTGGCGCACACGGGGATGATCTTGCGCTTGTCGAAGATCACCGCCTCGGCCATCTCGAGCGCCGCCCACGCCGGCGAGACGAACGCCGAGCCGAAGCCGAGCAGCCCGACGACCTCGCCGCCGGCCTTGCGGGTGCGGGCCTCGATCTTGGCCAGCGTGTCCGCGTCGAGGAACTTGGTCACCGGGATGCCGGCGATCTGGCAGGAGCTGCGCACCGGGACCATGTCGTCGCCGTGGCCGCCGAGCACGATCGCGTTGACGTTCTCGACCGAGACCTTCGCCGCCTCGGCGACGAAGTAGCAGTACCGCCCGGAGTCGAGCACGCCGGCCATGCCGAACAGCTTGTTCTTCGGCGGGGCGAGCCGCTTGTCGAGGGTGAAGACGATCGCGTCGAGCGGGTTGGCGATCGAGATGATCATCGCGTCGGGGCAGTACTGCTTGATCCCCTTGGCGACCTCGAGGGTGACCTTGAGGTTGATGGCGAGCAGCTCCTCGCGGCTGGGGAAGGTGCCGTCGGGACGCGCCTTGCGCGGCACGCCGGCGGTGTTGATCACCAGCTCCGCGCCGGCCAGCGCCGAGTAGTCCTTGGAACCGACGACCTTGATGTCGTGGCGGATGGTCGGCAGCCCCTCGGCGATGTCGAGGGCCTTGCCGATCGAGACCGACTGCTTCTTGACCACCTCCTGGCGCTCCGGCGGGTCGGACGGGTTGGGCATCGGCGCCGGGTCGGTCATACCGACCTCCCGCGCCAGCCCGCGCTGCGCGATCTCCTGGGCGAGCACGCCGCCGATGAAACCACCGCCGATCAAGCCGATCTTCTTCAACATGGTGTTCCTCCCTTTCCCGGGCCTGCGGCCCTCACCTGCGATCGGTGCGAGGCGGGGACGCCGTCTGAATCCGTCCGGCCGCCGCATCGTTGAGGTTCAACTCCCCACGCCCTCCCCATCGTAAACCGCCCGCGGCCGTGCATCGGGGCCCCGAGGAGGCAGGCCCCGCCAGCCGCTACCCCTGTCCGAGATCGGCCGGCAGCCCGGCCGATCGCGCCGCCGCAGCGGCGGCGCTGCGCTGCAGCTGCGCCCGCTCGTCAGCGGTCAGCGGCAGGTCGGCGAAACCCTCCAGCCCGGCCGCGCCGAGCCTGGCGGGAACGCCGACGAACACCCCCGTCACGCCGAACTCCCCCTGCAGGTACACGAAGCACGGCCGGATCTGCTTGCGGTCGTTGACGATCGCGTCGACGATCTCGACCGCGCTCGCGGCCAGCGCCTCGTCCGCACGGCCGGGCCCCAGCCCCGGGGCGACCTCGCGCGCCGCGCCGCGGTCGACCGCCGTGAACGCCCGGACGAGCGCCGGGTCGAGCGCCTCCGCCACGCCGATGACGCGCTCGCGCGGGAACCCCGAGACGCGCCGCGCGGCCTCGCACATCACGTCGACCGGTTCGGACACCATGATGATGATCGAGTCGCGCGACTTGCGCACCGCGCGCGAGACCGCTTCGCTCACGGCCCGGACGAGGGCGTCCAGCGGCTCGTCAGGGCTCACCCCGGGCGCGCGCGCCGAGCCGGCGGCCACGACGACGACGTCGGAGCCGGCCGTGGCGTCGTAGTCGCCGGCGCGCCCGGCGTCGTCGCGGCCGGGGGCGGACGGCGTGCCGTGATCGAGATCGACCACGACGACCTCACCGAGGCGCCGCCGGGCGAGGCGTCGAGCCGTGGCGGCGCCGACATCTCCGGCGCCGATCACCGTGATCTTCGGCTTCCTCATCGCGACCCACCTCAATTTGTCAGGTTTCCGGCGAGGCCTCGCAATCCCTGACGCAAACGTTACAGTAGCACCGGCTGCGGGCCGCGACAACCGCCGCGCCGGGCGTCGTA
>JAJXUY010000487.1 GCA_021782525.1 Acidobacteriota bacterium
TCGGCGCGCCGCCGCTGTTGTCCGTGTCCGTGGGCAGGTAGACCAGCTTGACGTAGAGCACCGACGAGTGCGGGTTGTACAGCGTGAGGTCGGTGTGCCAGTCGGTCCCGCCCGCCCCCGGCAGGTTCGCCACCGCCGTGACGACGTAGGCGCTGGTCATCTCCCGGGCGACCGCCGGGGCCGCGGCCGCGACCACCGTGCCGAGCACCACACCTGCGAGGAACTTGCGAGCCATGCGCCACCTCCTGCAATCTATTTAGCATGCCCCGTGCCAGGATCGGTGGCGCGCGCGACCCGGGCGTCCCCCGACCGGTGTCCCCCGACGCGGTCACCCCCGCGCCGCGGTGTATCGTGGTCGGCGGGGAGGTGCCCGTGCGATCGATCCTCACCCTTGCCGGCCTGCTCATCGCCATGGTCGTCGCGCTCGTCCTCGCGACGCGGCAGACGCACCACGACTTCGAGGCGGTCAAGAGCGTCACCTTCGCCATGCCGACCGACGCCGCCCCGCGGCCGTTCGATGCGACCGCGGCCTCCCGCCTCGGCGCGCGCCTCGCCGACCTCTCGCGTCAGCCGGAGCTGCCGGCCGGCGAGCTCCGCCAGGCGGCGGCCACGGCCGCCGGCTGGGCTGCGGGCCAGACGCCGGGGACGGCCGCTTACCATATCGCGGTCAACCTGCGCGGCGCGGCCGACGAGCTCCTCGCCGCGTCGGTCTCTCTCGACGACCCCCACCGCTCCACCGCCCGGCGCCTGATCGCGAACGCCGACGCCGCGCCCGGCGCGCCCGGCGGCGGCCCGCCCGGAGCGATCGGCGGCCTGCGCGACAAGCTGCAGGAGATCCAGCAGTCGCACAACGAGCAGCTGCAGCAGGTCGAGCACCAGTGAGACCGGGTTCCGTGGGCCGTGGTCCGTGGTCCGTGGTCCGTGGTCCGCGAAAAGAGAGCCCAGAGTGGACAGTCGGAAATGAGGCTAGAGGGAAGAGGGTAGAGGGCAAAGGAAAGACGAAGCCCGTCCCAATCGCGTCTCGGTCTTCCTTTTGTCCTCTTCCTTTTCCCCTTTGACCTTCTTCGTCGCCTCCCCACTCCCGTCGCGAGCCGGCCCCGCAAGACCGTGGCCGCGACTCACGGGAGGAGGTTGGCGATGTTTGTGGTCACGACCTCGCCCGCGCCGAACCCCGCCAGCTCACCCGCCACCTGCGCGAGGAACCGCTTGACGCCGTCGGTCCGCTCCACCGCGACGACGCTCCAGAGGTGCGCCGCCGTGGTCCCGCCGCCGCCCGTCGTCACCACGACGATCGGGTGGATCGGCCGGCCGAACTCGACGACCACGCCGGCCACGAGGAGCGACACGGCGCCCGCCCCGAGGTAACAGCCCTCCACCCTCGCGACCGCCGTGCCCCAGCGCCACGGGCCCCGGGGCAGGTCGCGCCACGCGGCGGTCAGGTCGGCCGTCCCGGCCCGGATGACGTGGGGCATCGCCTACCAGCCGACCACCAGCCCGACGTTGGCGGTGAAGATCTGCGGCCGCTCGGGATGCTGCGTGCGGTTCATCCTGATCTCGGCCGTGACCCACGTCCACCGGGTCACGGGAAACCATTCCCCAACCCCCACGTACCAGCCGAGCTTGGATTCCTCGTACCCGGCGGGCGGCTGCTTCGCCTTGAGGTTGAAGTCGTAGGAGCCGAACCCCGCCGAGACCACCGACCGGCCGAAGCTGCCGTCCATCAGGTAATCGATGCCGGCGGTGTAGGCGCGATAGTGGCCCGGCCAGCCGACGCCGTCGATCATCGTGACGTGGGGAAGGTCGGCCGCCTGCACGCGGAACAGGGTCGAGTCGTCGATCGGAAACGCGACGAACACCGCCGGCGCGCCATCCGAGCTGTGGAGGAAGTTCGTGTCGGGCGAACTGGGAGCTTGCCACTCCCAGCTCGTGCCCCACGACGCGCCGACCCACGCCACCTGCGCGCTCGCCGCGCTCGCCGTCCCCAGCGCCAACAACGCCACGCCGATCCAACGCATGGTCGCCTCCCACCGTGAGTATACGGGGATCGCCCGCCGCGGTCGCGGCGCCGGCGCGCGGTCGCGCTCGTGCCGAGCTGGTACAATCCTCACGCCATGGCGAAACTCGCCGAGGCTCTCGCCTTGACCTTCCTCCCCTCCACCTGCGCGATCTGCCGCGGAGCGCTCGCGTGGAGCGGGAGCCGTGCCGGCGTCTGCCCCACGTGCTGGGAGGGGATCGCCCGCCATGCGGGCCCGCTCTGCCCGGTGTGCGGCAGCCCGGAGGTGGGCACCCCGGAACCGTGCCTGGCGTGCCGCACGGCGCCGCCGCCCTGGCGGGCGGCCGCCAGTGTCGGACCGTACGAGGGCGCGATGCGCGAGCTCGTCCTCCTGCTCAAGGCGCACGGACGGGACGAGATCGCCCGGCCGGCCGGAGCGCTGCTCGCGGTCGCCTTTCGCCGCGCCGGGTGGAGCCGTCCGGCGGCCGTGGTCTCGGTGCCGATGACCTGGACGCGGCGGCTACGCCGCGGCTACGACCA
>JAJXUY010000488.1 GCA_021782525.1 Acidobacteriota bacterium
CGCGACGGCGGCCCGTTCCTCTGCGTCGGCATCGACAACGACTACGACCGTGAGCCCTCGACCTGGGGCGAGATCGGCTCCTGCTTCGCCCGCCTCGTCTCGACGACGTGTACCGCGCTGGTCTCGTTCGGCGTCGTCAAGGACCACGATCTGGCCGGAGTCTCGGCCGGGTTGAAGAACCTCTACGGGGTGATCCACAACCCGAACAAGTACCACGACCACAACTGCGACCCGTACCTCGCCGACCTCGCCAACCACCCGTTCGTGCGCGGCAAGCTCCGCCTCGTGCTCCTCGACGGCGTCGTCGCGCAGTGCCACGGCGGCCCCGCCTACCGGCCGGACGAGACGTGGCCGCTCGGCGCGGTCGTCGCCGCGACCGACCCGGTCGCCGCCGACGCCTGGGCGTGGCGGGTGATCGACGCCGAGCGGCTGCGCCGTGGCTTGCCGACGCTCGCCGAGGCGAAACGCCCGCCGCGCTTCCTCGCGACGGCCCAGCGCTACGGGCTGGGAGTCGGCGACCCGGCCGCGATCGTCGAGGTGCGGGCGTGACCGCCGCGTTCACCCGGCGCGAGTTCGGCGTCGCCGCGGGCGCGAGTTGCGCGGCGGCGCTGTTGGGCCATCCGGCCGATGCCGCGCCCCCGGCGGTCGGCGCCTCCATCGCGGCCGATGACCCGCCGGCGCGCGAGGCCTCGTGGTACCGCAAGCTCCCCGAGGGGCGGGTCGAGTGCCAGCTGTGCCCGCGCGGCTGTCAGGTGGCCGACGCCGAGCGCGGCGGGTGTGGGGCGCGCGAGAACCGCGCCGGCACGTACACGACGCTGGTGTACGGCGCGGCGTGCGCGCTGCACATCGACCCGATCGAGAAGAAACCGTTCTTCCACGTCCTCCCCGGTGCGCAGGCGCTCTCGTACGCGACCGCGGGCTGCAACGTCGAGTGCAAGTTCTGCCAGAACTGGGAAATCTCGCAGTTCCGTCCGGAGCAGGTGCGCTCCGCCTGGTGGCCGCCCGAGGCGCTCGCCTCGGCGGCGCGGCAGCGGGGGGTGCCGCTGCTCGCGGCCACCTACTCCGAGCCAGCCGTCTTCTGGGAGTACGTGCGCGACGCCGCGGCCGCCGGCCGCGGCTCCGGTGTGCGCTCGGTCGTGGTGTCCAACGGCTTCATCCAGGAAGCGCCGCTCAAGGACGTGCTCCCGCTGCTCGCGGCCGTCAAGGTGGACCTCAAGGCGTTCTCGGAGCGCTTCTACCGCGAGGTGGTGCGCGGCGAGCTCAAGCCCGTGCTCAAAACGCTCGAGGTCATCCGCGCCGGCGGCGTCTGGCTCGAGATCGTCGTGCTCCTCATCCCGGGGCTCAACGACTCCGAGGCCGAGGTCCGGGCGCTCGTGCGTTGGGTGCGAACCACCCTGGGCACCGACGTGCCGCTCCATTTCACTCGCTTCCATCCGACCTACCGGCTCACCAACCTCCCGCCGACGCCGCTCGCGACGCTGGAACGCTCGTGGCGGATCGCGAAGGACGAGGGCCTGGCGTTCCCGTACCTCGGCAACGTGCCGGGACACGCCGGCGAGAGCACGTTCTGTCCCGCCTGCGGTCATCGCCTGGTTCACCGCATCGGCTTCGAAGTGGTCGAGAACACGATGGCGGGCGGGCGCTGCCCGCGCTGCGGCCGTCCGATCCCCGGCGTGTGGTCGTGAGCCGCGGCCGCGCGGCGATCGGTCGCCACGGGCCGCCCGCGTGGGCTACACTCAGCCACCGGAGGTGACCGTGGTCCAGCGAGACGCGACGTTGCCGCGCGAGATCCTCGATTCCGCGACGAACCTGCTCGTCGACCTCTGCTCGATGTCATCCGCGAGCAGCGACGCCAGCGGCGTGCGGGCGGTGGCGGAGCGGATGGCGGCCGAGTTGCGGCGCTGCGGCCTCGCGGCCGAGATCCTCGACGAGACCGACGGTGCGGGCACGGTCCTGCCGATGCTGGTCGCGAGCGGGGCCGAGGCCGGTGAGCACCCGCTCGTGCTGGTGGGGCACCTCGACACGGTGCTCGACGCGGTGCCCCCCAGGATCGCGGAGGGTCGCCTCCTCGCCACCGGGGCGCTGGACATGAAGGGCGGCCTGGCGATGCTGGTCGGCGCCCTGGACCTGCTCTCGCAGCGGGGGGAGAAGCCGCCGCAGGACCTGGTGCTGGTGTGTGTGCCCGACGAGGAGGCCAGCGGCGAGGTCTCGGAGCGGGCGGTGCGCCGCTGGGCTGAGGGGGCCCGCGCCTTGCTCGTGATCGAGCCCGGAGAGGCCCGCTGCGACGGGGAGACGCTGGTCGGCGGGCGGCGCGGCCTGTTCGAATGGACGCTCGAGGTGACCGGGCGCGCCGCCCACTCCGGGCTGGGATACTGGAAAGGGCGGTCGGCGCTCGCCGCGGCGGCCGACTGGGCCGCGCAGGCCGAACGGATGTCGGAGACCGGCTCGGGCGTCACGGTCAACGTGGCGCGGCTGGTGGCCGGCGACGCCGATTTCGTCAACGGCCTCGCGCTCCACCACGTGCTGCTCGGG
>JAJXUY010000025.1 GCA_021782525.1 Acidobacteriota bacterium
GCGGCCGCCCACGCCGCCCGCAACACCCCGGCCCGGAACGCCTGCGGGGTCAGGGCGCGGGCCAACCGGTCGCGCGGCACCGTGGCCTCGATCGTGCCGTCGGCGCGCAGCCGTTTGACCGTGTCCACCACCGGCGCGACCAGGATGGCGGCGCCGCGGTCGGCGGCCGCCGCGACCACGCGCGCCACGTCGTCGGCGGGGACGAACGGGCGTGCACCGTCGTGAATCACCACGACCGTACCGTCGCCGGGGCCGAGGGCGCTGAACCCGTTCTGCACCGAGTCCTGCCTGCGGGCGCCGCCAGCCGCTACGACCACGTGCCGGCCCCGCCACCGCACCCGTTCCGCCTCCAGTTGCTCCGGCCGAACGACCAACGCGAGCGGCGCCCCCGGCAACGCGGCGCGCATGGCGCCGACGGCACGCTCGAGCACCGAGCGCCCTGCGACCCTGGCGCCGAGTTTGTCGCCGCCGAACCGCGTCGACGACCCGGCCGCGACGATGATGACGGCCACCTCAGGCTCGCTCACGCTCGCCACCCCCACCCCCCGACCTCGGTTCCCGCTCGTGCACCGGATCCCTCGCTCCGCTCGGGACGCGATCTCGGTGCGCGCCGCGCGCCGAGATCACACCTCCATGATCTCTTTCTCCTTGGCGGAGAGGATGTCGGCGACCTGCTTGATGTGCTCGTCGGTGAGCTTTTGTACCTCGTCGAGGCCGTGGTGCAGGTCGTCCTCGGAGATCGTCTTGTCCTTCTCCAGACGCCTGAGCTCCTCGTTGCCGTCGCGGCGCACGTTGCGCACCGCCGTGCGGGCGCGCTCCGCGTACTCGTGCGCGACCTTCACCAGCTCCTTGCGGCGCTCTTGCGTCGGTGACGGCACCGGGAGCTTGATCGCCTTGCCGTCGTTCATCGGGTTGAGACCGAGGTTGGCCTTCTGGATCGCGTGCTCGATCGCCGAGATCAGCGTCGGATCCCAGGGCTGGATCACGATCAGCGTCGGGTCCGGCACCGAGAGGTTCGCCACCTGGTTGAGAGGGGTCGGCGTGCCGTAGTAGTCCACCCGCACCGAGTCGAGGATCCCGAGCGACGCCCGCCCCGTGCGCAGCGTCTTGAGCTCGTCGCGCAACACCTCCACCGCCTTGTTCATGTGCGCCTTCGTGGTCTTGACCGTTTCGCGCATCGTCGCTCCCTTTCGCGAGGCGACCGCACCGGCCCCCGCGCTGAGATATCGCCTTCGTTCATTGTATCCGCTCGGCGCCGGCGCGCGTGCCGCCGGCGCGCGTCTTCCGGCCGCCCGCGTCGGGCGGCCGGAGTTCGTGGCCCGTCGAATGGAAGGTTGGCTGTCGCTACGAGACGGTGGAGCCGACGTCCTCGCCGAGGACCACGCGACGGATGTTCCCGGGCACGCGGATGTTGAAGATCCGGATCGGGATCTTCACGTTCTGACAGAGCGAGACCGCGGCGGCGTCCATGATCTTCAGGCTGTTCTCGAGCAGATACTGGTAGCTCGCGATCTTGAGCAGCTTGGCGCCGGCGTCGCGCACCGGGTCCGCCGTGTACAGGCCGTCGACCTTGGTGCCCTTGAGCAGGGCGTCGGCCCTGATCTCGGACGCTCGCAGGGCGGCGGCCGAGTCGGTGGTGAAGAACGGGTTGCCGGTGCCTGCGGCGAAGATGACCACCCGGTTCTTCTCCAGGTGGCGCATCGCGCGCCGGCGGATGAACGGCTCCGCGACCTCGCGGATGTCGATGGCCGTGAGCACGCGCGTGAAACAGCCGCGGCGCTCGAGGGCGTCCTGCAGCGCCAGCGCGTTGATCACCGTCGCGAGCATCCCCATGTTGTCGCCGGTCACCCGGTCGAGCCCCTGCTCGGTGGCGGCGATGCCGCGGATGATGTTGCCGCCCCCGATCACGATCGCCACCTCGACGCCCAGCTCGCGCACCTCGGCGATCTCGCTCGCGAGGACCGGGAGCACTTCGGGCGCGATCCCGAAAGGCTGGTTGCCCATCAGGACCTCGCCCGAGAGCTTGAGGACGATCCGCCGGTACGCGGCCGCGTTGCTCATTGCTGCGCCGCCGCGGCCGCCTCGCCGAGCTTGAAGCGGAGGAAGCCCTTCACCGCCACGCCGCCGCGCTCGGCGAGCACGGCCGAGAGCTTTTTCGCCGGGTCCTTGACGAACGGCTGCTCGAGGAGGCAGACCTGCTCGTAGAACTTCGCGACCTTGCCCTCGGCGATCTTCTCGATGACCGCTTCCGGCTTGCCGGAGCCCGCCGCCTGCGCCTTGGCGATCTCGCGCTCCTCGGCGACCGCCGCGGCGGGCACGTCGGCGGGGCTCACCCAGCGCGGCTCGGCGGCGGCGATCTGCATCGCGACGTCCTTCACCGTCTCCTCGTCGGCGCCGGCCGAGATCTCGACCAGCACACCGATCTTGCCGCCCATGTGCAGGTACGAGCCGATCTTCATGCCGCCGCCCGCGGCCAGGAAGCCGGCGCGGGAGAGCTGGATGTTCTCGCCGATCGTGGCGATCTGAGAGGCGATCACCTCGGCGACCGTGTGCAGCGGGTCGGCGATCGAGCGCATCGCCTTGACCTTCTCCGCGTCGCCGACGCCGTCCGCCGCGACCTGGTCGGCGAGCGCCTGCACCAGCGCCTGGTACTGCTCGGTGCGGGCGACGAAGTCGGTCTCGCAGTTGAGCTCCACCATGCCGCCGCGCAGCCCATCCTCGATCACGGCGATCGCGACGAGACCGTCCTTGGCGGTACGTCCGGCCTTCTTGGCGGCGGCCGATAGGCCCTTCTTGCGGAGGATCTTGACCGCCTCCTCCATGTCGCCGTTCGCTTCCGCGAGCGCCCGCTGGCAGTCCATCATCCCGGCGCCCGTCTTCTCTCGCAGCTCCTTCACCACCGCAGCGGAAATCGCCATCTCAACCTCCATAAAAACGGCCAGGAAGCGCAACCCCTGGCCGTGTGTCATCGTGGTCCGTGGTCAGTGGTCCGTGGTCAGAAGTTGCCTCGTCCCGTACCGCCAAACCGCACGTCGTCGAACGCCTCACCCGCGGAACACGGACCACGGTCCACGGGCCACGGTCTTCCTAGCGCTTCTCGTACTGCTCCGTGCCCTCGTCGTAGTCCTCGAACGTCTCCTCGAGCGACGGCAGCGCGCCCTCCTCGCCGGAGGCCGGCGCCTCGGTCGCGGGCACCCCACCGTCCGCCGCGACGACCGGCGGCGCGCCGGCCGCAGCGGCCGCGGCGGCCGACCGCACCAGAGCCGCCTCGGACTGGGTGCGCCCCTCGACCATCGCGAGCCCCTCCAGGATCGAGTCCGCGATGCGGGAGGTGAAGAGCTTGATCGCGCGGATCGCGTCGTCGTTCCCCGGGATCGGGTAGTCGACCACGTCCGGGTCGCAGTTGGTGTCCACCACCGCGACGACCGGGATGCCGAGGCGGTTCGCCTCGTGCACCGCGTTGTGCTCGTGGTTGGTGTCGATGACGAAGATCGCGTCGGGCAGCGACTCCATGTCGCGGATGCCGCCGAGGTTCTTCTCCATCTTGGCGCGCTCGCGCTCGAGCCGGACCCTCTCCTTCTTGGTGATCGGCGACTCGGTGGCGGCGAGCTGGCGCTCGATCTCCTTGAAACGCTCGACCGAGCGGCGCAGCGTCACGAAGTTGGTCAGCGTCCCGCCCAGCCAGCGGTTGGCGACGTAGAACATCCCCGACCGGCCGGCCTCTTCCTTGACCACGTCCTGCGCCTGGCGCTTGGTGCCGACGAACAGCACCGTGCCGCCGGAGAGCACCAGGTCGCGCACGAAGTTGGAGGCTTCTTCGAAGAGCTGCAGCGTCCTTTGGAGGTCAACGATGTAGATCCCGTTGCGCTTGCCGAAGATGTACGGACGCATCTTCGGGTTCCAGCGCCGGGTCTGGTGACCGAAGTGGACGCCAGCCTCGAGCAGCTCTTTCATTGAGATGGAAGCCAAGACGTTTCTCCTTTCAAGCGCCTAGCGCTTCGAGAACTGGAACCGCCGTCGCGCCTTGGGCTGGCCGTACTTCTTGCGCTCGACCTCGCGGGCGTCGCGCGTCAGGAACCCGGCGCTCTTCAGCTTCGGCCGCAACTCGGGGTTGAACTCGAGCAGCGCGCGGGAGAGCCCGTGGCGGATCGCGCCCGCCTGGCCGGCCATGCCGCCGCCCGCCACGTTGATGGTGATGTCGAACTTCTCGTTGGTCTCGGTGATCGCCAGCGGCTGGCGGATGACCATCTTGAGCACGCGGTTGGGGAAGTAGGTCTCGAAGTCGCGCTTGTTGACCTTGATCACCCCGGTGCCCGGACGCAGATAGACGCGGGCCACGGCGGTCTTGCGCCGGCCCGTCCCGTAGTACTGGATGCTCGCCACGGTCGCTCTCCTTACCCTTCCACCTTGATCGCCTGCGGCTGCTGCGCCTGGTGCGGATGCTCCGCCCCCGCATACACCTTCAGCTTGCGCAGCAGCGACCGGCCCATGCGGTTCTTGGGCAGCATCCCCCAGACCGCGAAACGGACCAGCCGCTCGGGCGACTTGTCGCGCAACTCCCGGGCGGTCTCCTGGTGGAGGTGCCCCGGGTCGCCGGAGTGGCGGTAGTAGCGCTTGTCGTCCCACTTGTTGCCGGTCAGCTTGACCTTGTCCGCGTTGACCACGATCACGAAGTCGCCGGTGTCGAGGCCGGGCGTGAAGCTCGCCTTGTGCTTGCCCCGCAGCATCGTCGCCACCTTCGTGGACAGCCGCCCGAGAACGACGTCGGCGGCGTCGATCACGTACCAGTCGTGGCCGATCTCACCCATTTTTGGCACGAACGTCTTCATCATCGCTCTCCACTCGCCCACACGAAACCCCGGCGAGGCATACCCCGACTCGCAAGGGACGGTGATCGTACCCCGCGGGCGCATGGCCTGTCAAGCGCATCCACACCGGTCAGGAGTTGAGAGTGAAGAGGCGTGGCCGGGGGCCGGCCACGACCGAGGGTCGTGGTTCGTCGATCGTCGATCGTGGGGGGTACGGACGTGAACGCAGAGGAGCCGAGGGGCTAAGGAGCAGACGGTCAAGGACATCGACCGCTCATCTGTCCCTCAGCTTCCCTGCTCCCCGGCTTGCTGGCTTCCCTTTGCCCTCTTCTTAGCGCCTCTAAACGTTCGCTCCGACCCACCGCCTCCAGGCGCGCTCTAGCTCTTGAGCCAGCGGTCGAGCCAGGCGAGCACGGTGTCGTGCCACAGGATCGAGTTCGCCGGCTTGAGCACGAAGTGGTTCTCGTCGGGGAAGATCAGCAGCTCAGACGGAATCCCCTTGCGCTGCAGCGCGGTGAACGACCCGATCCCCTGCGAGTACGGGATGCGGAAGTCCTTCATCCCGTGCACGACCAGCATCGGCGTCTTCCAGTTCTTCACGAAATCGATCGGGTTGACCTTGGCGTACCCCTGCGGGTTCTCCCATGGCGTCCCGCGGTGCTCCCACTCGGGGAACCACAGCTCCTCGGTGTCGTAGTAGGCCATCCGCTCGTCGAGGTTGCCGTCGTGGCACACCAGGCACTTGAAGCGGTCGGTGTGGCCCTCGATCCAGTTGATCATGTAGCCGCCGAACGAGGCGCCGAGCGCCCCGACCCGGTCCTTGTCGAGGAACGGGTAGTGCGCGAGCGCGTAGTCGAGCCCCTTCATCAGGTCCTCGTACGGCGCGCCGCCCCAGTCGTCGTTGATCGCGTCGAGGAACGCCTGCCCGTAGCCGGTCGAGCCGTGGAAGTCCACCGTCACCACGGCGTAGCCGGCGCCTGCGTACGCCTGCGGGTTCCAGCGGTAGTGGAAGTCGTTGGTCCACGATCCCTGCGGGCCGCCGTGGATCAGGAATGCGACCGGGTACTTCTTCGCCGGGTCGAAGTCCACGGGGTAGACGACGTAGCCCTCAACGCGGTCGCCGTGCGCGCCGGTGAACGCGAACCGCTCCGACCGCCCGAACCGCGCCGCCGCAACCTTGGCGTCGTCGAGGTGGGTGACGCGGGCGACCCCCTTGCCGTCGCGGCCCACCGTGTACAGCTCTTCGGGGCCGAGGAGCGAGTTCATGCCGTAGAGGATGCGGTCACCGCCCACGCTCTGCGGGCTGTCGACCGTCCCCTGGCCCACCACGGTCCGGCTCGCGCCGGTGGTCGGGTCCACCGCGAACAGGGCGTGCTGGCCGTAGCTGTCGGCCGTGCAGTACAGCTCACGCCCGTCGCCCGACCACACCAGCTCCGAGGGTGAGCGGTCGCCGCGCGGCGATCCGTCGGCGCGCAGCGTGATCTTCCGCTCCTTGCCGGTCGCGAGGTCGCGCAGCACGATGTCGAACCTGTCCGACTCGTAGCCCGGGCGGCTCATCGCGAGGTACGCCAGCGTGCGGCCGTCGGGCGAGAAGCGCGGCGAACCGTCCCACGCCGCGTTCGTCGTGATCCGCGCCGGCGCCGCGGAGCCGTCGGTCGGGACGCGGAAGAGGTCGAAGTTGGTGGACCACGCCTCCTCGGACGGGTGGTCGCCCATGTCCTTGGCGGAGAAGACGACGCTGGCGCCGTCCGGCGCGATCGCGTAGTCGCCGGCGTCCCCGAACGGCTTCGTCGGGCAGTCGGCGCTCATCCCGGCCATCAGGTCGGTCGCCTTGCCGCTGGCGACGTCGTAGGCGAACAGGTGGTTGCGGGTGCCGTTCTCCCACGTGTCCCAGTGGCGGATGAAGAGGTGGTCGAAGAGCATGCCGCTCGCCTTGTCCTGCGCCTTCGCGTCGAGCGCCTGCTTCGTCTCCTCCGGGCTCTTGCCGGGGAACACGGCCATGCCGAAGACGAGGAACTTCGCCCCGGGACCGACGTCGAGCGCGTCCACGTCGAGCGCCATCCGGGTCACCTGCTCGGCCTCACCGCCGTCGAGCGCGATCCGCCACACCTGCGACGAGCCCGACCTCGATGAGACGAAGTAGATCGCCTTGCCGTCCGGGCTCCAGCGCGGCTGCGAGTCGCTGGCCTCGGCGGAGGTCAACCGGCGCACGAACGAGCCGTCGGTTGCGGCGAGGTAGAGGCTGGAGTGGCGCCGGTTCTTCGCCAGGTCGGTCACGCTGACCGAGAACACCACGAGCCGTCCGTCGGGGGAGACCCGCGGCTCGGCGACCCGGTCCATCGCAAGCATGTCGTGCACCGAGAACGGATGGGTCTCAGCGGCGGCCACGCCGGCCAGCACGCCGAACAGCACGGTGAGGGATAGCAGCCGCAGCATGACGTCCTCCCGCCCGCGGGCGCGGGCCGTGCCGTATCGTACACGCAATCGCGGGCTGCCGAGACGGGCCCCGATCACGTACGATGGAACGATGAGCGGCGCGGGGAGGGTCACCGTGTTCTTCACGATCGTTCTGGGCGTCTGGACCGCGATGCACGCGTACGTCTTCTGGCGAGCGTCGTCGGTACCCGTCATCTCGAGCCACGTCTCGCGCGGCGCGCTGGCTGCGGCCACTGCGTTCCTCTGGGTCTGCTACCCGCTCGCCCGCATGCTCGAGCACCGCCGCCTGGACGCGCTCGGCCGCCCGCTCGAATTCCTCGGCGCCACGTGGATGGGCGTGCTGGTCCTCGCGTTCTTCACGCTGCTCGCGCTCGACCTCGTCACGCTCGGCGGATTCCTCTTCCCGCGCCTGGCGCCGGCGCTGCGCGGGTGGGCGCTGCTGGCGGCCGGCGGGCTCGCCGTGGTCGGGCTCGTGCAGGGACTGCGCGCGCCGGTGGTGGTGGACTACGAGGTCGCCCTCCCGGACCTCCCGGCCGGGCGTGACGGCACCGTGCTCGTCGAGCTCTCCGACATGCACCTCGGGACGCTGATCGGCGAACGCTGGCTCACCCGCGTCGTCGCCCGTGTCGACGCGATGAAGCCGGACATGATCGTCGTGGACGGCGACCTCATCGACGGCGACGTCCCCCGCGTCGAGCCGATGGTGCCCACGCTCCGGCGCCTGCACGCCCCGCTCGGCGTCTGGGCGGTCACCGGCAACCACGAGTTCTACGCCGGCCTAAAGCGCAGCGTGAGGCTGTTCGAGGACGCGGGGTTCCGCGTCCTCGAGGACCGCTCCGGCGAAGCCGCCCCGGGCCTCGTGCTCGCCGGCGTGGACGACCTCACCGCCCGGCGCCAGCTCGGTCTCGGCGGGGCGCCGGTCGAACGCGCCCTCGCCGGCCGCCCGCCCGGGGCGACGATCTTCCTCTCGCACACCCCGTGGGAGGCCAACGAGGCCGCGGCGCTCGGCGCCGGCCTCATGCTATGCGGCCACACGCACGACGGTCAGATCTGGCCGTTCGGCTATCTCGTGCGCCTGACCTACCCGCTGCTCGGCGGCCGTTACCTGGTGGACGGCATGCCCGTGATCGTCTGCCGCGGCACCGGCACCTGGGGTCCGCGCATGCGCCTCTGGCGCCCCTCCGAGATCGTCCGCGTCACCCTCCGGACCCCCGCCGCGGCCGCTGGCGGGGGGAGAGACAAGGGGGAAAAGGGGAAAGGGTAAAGGGCAAAGGGAAGACGAAGACGGGAAAGACGACAGCCTGGTCGTTCCTTTGCCCTTTGCCTTCTTCCCTTTTGAAGGGGAAAAGGGGAAAGGGAAGAGGGCAAAGGGACGACAAGACGCACATAAGTCACGTCTTTCCTTTGCCCTTTACCCTTTACCAAGGGCAAAGGGAAGACAAGGACGGGAACGACGAAGGCCGGGTCGTTCCTTTGCCCTTTTCCTTCTTCCCTTTGACCGCTTGCCCGAGGCCGTCGTCGACGGCTCACGGCGTTCCGTGCTCCTCTACTTCTGCCACTGCTTGAAGAAAGCGAGCAGCTTGGCGGAATCGTGGCCCGGCTTGTGCTTGTCGCCGGTCTCGAACACGCCGCTCTCCTGCAGGCGCAGCACCTTGAGCATCGGCGAGAGCACCACGAACGATGGGAACCCGAGCGTGTTCGGGTGGCCGAGGCGCACCATCGCCTCGAGGTTCTTGTTCTCCTTCGAGTAGTTCAGGTGCACGAGCACGAAGTGCGCCGCGACCTCGTTGCGCAGCGCCGCGTCGCCGGTCATCTCGCGGTCGAGCGCCCGGCACCACGGGCACCAGTTGCCCCCCACCACGACCAGGACACGCTTCCCCTGCGCGGACGCCGTCGCTCCTGCCGCCTCCACCTGCTTCCATCCGTTCAACGTCGGGTCGTACGGACCGATCGCCACCGGTGCGGGCGCGGCGATGATGCCCCGTGCGGCCACGAACCCGAAAGCGATCATCACGGCTGCGAGACGTTTCATGGAGCCCCCCGGCCGCGCGGTCGCGCGGCGCCGCGATTCTACCCCTCGCGAGAGCGCTCAAGCACCGGCCGCGGAGGCGGTGAACAGAGCCAAGGGAAAGGCCAAAGGGAAAGGTCAAAGGGAAGACAGGCAGAGGTGCGGAGGAGCAGGGGTGCAGAGGCGGAAAGGATGCTCTCTCGTCTTGGCTCCCGGGTCCCTCTGGCCCTCAGCTCCTCTGCTCGGCGATGTCGCTTGTCTTCCCTCCCCCTTCTTCCCTCCTCGTCATCGCTTCGCGTCCCCCGCGGCGGCCGCCTCGGTGGGACCGGTATAGCGAACCACCAGCACCGTGATGTCATCTTCCGGCTCGCGACCGGCGCGGAAGGCGGCCGCAGCATCGAGCAGCCGCTGCGCGATCTGCTCGGCGCCGGCGCCGCCGAGGTCGGCGAGCGCCCGGCGCACCCCTTCGACGCCGAACTCCTCGTCGGCCGGAGAGAACGACTCCGACACGCCGTCGCTGTAGAACACGACCGACTCGCCCGGAGCGAGCCGCAGCGTCTCGGTGCCCCACGTCGCGGCCGGGAGCAAGCCGAGGATCGGGCCGCGGGGGCCCAGCAGCTCAACTGTGCCGTCGCCGCGCAGCACCGCGAGGGGACAGTGTCCGGCGTTGGCGAGCTCGATCGCGCCGTCGGCCGCAAGCACCCCTGCACCCAGCGTCAGGAACCGGTTGCCCGGGTTGTGCTCGAGCAGGCTGCGGTTGAGCGCGGGCAGCACCGACGCGATCGGTTGCTCGAGCTCGTTGAGAAGCCCGAGCAGGCCCTGCACCATCGCCATGATCAGCGCCGCCGCGACGCCCTTCCCGGAGACGTCGCCGACCGCCAGCCCGAGCGTCCCGTCCGCGCGCACCGCCGCCTGATAGAGGTCGCCGCCGACGCTGCGCGCCGGCTGCGAGTAGGCGAACACGTCGGCGAACGGCACCTGCTGCGGCGGCCGCAGCAACGCCGACTGAATCGTGCGGGCCAGCGCCATCTCGTGGTCGATCTTCGCCTTCTCGCGCGCCTCTCGGTACAACCGAGCACCGTCGATCGCGACAGCCGCGTCCGCCGCCAGCGACTCCAGGATGGCGAAGTCGTTGGCCCCGAAGTGCTCCCCGGCCCGCGTGCGGGCGACCAGGATGCCGCCGATCACCTCGACGTTGGCCACGAACGAGGCGGCCTGCGGCGGCCCGAGAGGGCGCCGGGCCACCAGGAGAGGCGCCGCGACGGCGAGCGCCGCCCCGTGGGCGACCATCGAGGTCGAAGGCGACCGTTCCACGCCGGCGTGGACTGCCCGGCGCTCGGCGAGCGCCCGCTCAAACAGCGAGCTGTGCGCGGCCCAGGCGGTCCCCGGCGACCCCTGCGGGTGGCAGGCGACGGTGCGCCTCTCCCCGCCCTCGATCAAGATCACGCAACCCCGGTCCGCCCGCAGCATCTTCACCGCGGACTGCAGCACGAGCTCGACCACGTCGCTGAGCACCGTCGCCGCGTTGAGGGCGCGCGCCACCTCGAGCAGCGTCTGCAACTGGCGGACGCCGCCCTCGCTTCCGTCGCTCGGGCCGGCGGCGAGCCCGAGGGCGCTCGTCGTCTCCTCCGCCTGCGCCAGGAACTCGACCCGTGGACCCAGCCGGACCACATCGCCCGGGTGGACCACCGCGTGCCGCACCGCGACGTCGTTGACGAACGTGCCGCCCGAGGACCCGAGGTCCTCGATCACCAGCTCGCGCCCGTCCCAACGCAGACCTGCGTGCCGCCGCGAGACGGTAGGCTCGGGGATGACCACGTCGCAGGCCGTGTCGCGCCCAAGGCGCAGGTCGGCCTTGGAAACGTGCACGCGCGTTCCCGCCGTGCCGGGGTCCCGCGGGATCAGCGTCGGCTTCGAAACCCACTCTCCGCGTTCCTTCGTGACCATGGCGGAAGTGTAGCAAATCGAGCGCGTTTACTCCGGCGAGAGGGCGTGGGATACCGGGGGTGTATACTCCCTCGCGCGCCGTCGGCGCCGCGATGAAGACCGTCACCTATCTGACCCGCCGCAGCATGTTGAAGAAGGGCGCGATGGCGTTCGTGGGCGGGGGTCTGTTCGCGCGTTCGGGGTGGGTCGAGGCCACGGAGCTGCCGATGGTCCGCCGCGTCACCCTGACCCATCCGCGGCTGCCGAAGGCGTTCAACGGCCTCCGCATCGCCCAGGTCTCCGACGTGCACGCCGGCACGTTCATGCCGCCGGAGCGCCTCGCGCGGGTGCGCTCGATGGTCGAGGGCCTCGGGGCGGACCTCGTCGTGTTCA
>JAJXUY010000489.1 GCA_021782525.1 Acidobacteriota bacterium
CGGCGTCGGGCCCCGGCGCCGGGGCCGAGGCGCCGACCCGGTTCGCCGCCAACCGCCTGGCGTGGCGCACCACGGCGTGGCGGCAGTACGACAGCGACGACACCGGGTCGCCGTCGCGCTCCCGCCGCCGCTCGGCGACCTCGCTGACGCCGGCGAGCACCGCGGCCAGCGGGACGCCCTCCCGCCACCACCGGCGCAGCAACGCGAAATCCTTCGGTGAGAAAAGTTGCGGCGTGCCGCGCAGCGCGGCGAAGTGGTCCTCGACGGCGCGGTAGAACGCGATCTCGGCGTCGTCAGGGTGGCTCATCGCGCGCCGTCAACCGCGCTCGCCGTGGTTCCGTTCCCAGAGCAAGCGCAGCCCTTTGAGCGTGAGGTCGTCGTCGACGGCGTCGAAGATCTCGGTGTAGCGCGCGATCACGCTCGCCAGCCCCCCGGTCGCGATCACCGTGCCGCCGCCCAGCTCGGCGAGGACGCGGCGGGTGATCCCCTCGGTGAGGCCGACGTACCCGAGCACGATGCCCGCCTGCATCGAGTCCACGGTGCCCTTGCCGATCACCCGCTCGGGCGCCGCGAGCTCGATGCGCGGCAGCTTGGCGGCGCGTGAGAACAGCGCCTCGGCCGAGATCTCGAGCCCGGGCGCGATGACGCCGCCGAGGAACTCGCCGCGGGACGAGACCACGTCCCAGGTCGTCGCGGTGCCGAAGTCCACGACCACGCACGGTCCCCCGTGCTCGGCGAACGCGGCCACCGCGTTGCACAACCGGTCCGCCCCGAGCTCGAGCGGCGTCTCGACCCGGAGCGGCATCCCGGAGCGGATCCCGGGCGCGACGAACAGCGGCTCGGCGTCGAGGTAGGTCGCGATCGCGGCGCGCATCGCGCCGTCGATCTGCGGCACCACGGAGCCCACGATCACGCCGCGGATGTCGGTCGGCCGGATCTCGGCCCACTGGCAGAGCTGGCGCAGGAAGATGCCGAGCTCGTCGACGGTGCGCTCGTGGACGGTGGTCAGCCGCCAGCGCCGCAGGATCTCGGTGCCGCGAAACACCCCGATCGTCATGTGCGTGTTGCCCACATCCAGGGCAAGGAGCATCATTCGCCTCCCGCGCCGTCGGGGATGATCTCGCCCGCCGCGAAGCCGCGCACCTCGCCGGCCACCTCGAGGCGCAGCTCTCCGCCCTCCCCGAAGCCGGCGAAGCGTCCCTCCACGACGACGTCGTCCAGCCGCAACCGTACGGCGTCGCCCGGCCGATGCACCGACCGGCGCTCCCACTGTGCCCGCGCCGCCCGCCGATCGGCCAGCCCGGCGTGGACCCCGTCGAGGAAGCCCGCGACCAGCGTCGCGATGGCGTCGCCGACCTCGCCGGTGAACCCGAGGGCGGCAAGCGAGGTCGGGCGGACGGGATCGCCCGGCCCGAGCTCGGGCACGACCGCGATGTTGACGCCGATCCCCACGGTCACCCAGGCGTCGGTGTCCGTGCTGCGCGCGCGGCACAGCACCCCGCCGAGCTTGTGCCCGCGGACCTGGAGATCGTTCGGCCACTTCAACCCGACAGTCAGCCCCGGCACGAGCGCCTCGACCGCGCCTGCCAGCGCCACGGCGGCCGCGATCGGCAGCCCGGCCAGCTCGCCGGGAGCGACCCTCGCCAGCCAGTTGGCGTACAGGCCCCCGGGCGGCGACACCCAGCGGTTGGCGCCCCGTCCGCGGCCCAGCGTCTGATGCCCGGCGATGATCACGGTCTCCGCCAGCGGCGGCTCGTCCTCGGATCGCCAGAAGTCGATCAGGCGTTCGGCAAACGTCGCGGTCGAGTCGAGCTCGTCGAACCGGACCACGTTGGCCGGCAGCGGCGTCGGGAAGCGCTCGCTCACCGACCCCTTCCCAGCGTGGCCGCGAGCATCGCCCGCTTGTGGGCGAGCTCGGCGGCGCGCGAGCGAGCCCCGGCCACGACATCCTCTGGGGCGCGCTCGGCGAACGTCTCGTCGGCGAGCCGCGCCTGGACCTTGACGAGCTCGCCCTCCACCTGCGCCAGCTCGTCGCCGAGCCGGGTGCGCTCCGTCTCCCCGAGGGCACCCTCGGGAAGCACGATGGCGACGTTGACGCCGCCCGCCACGTCGCGGATCGCTCCGGCGGCCACCGAGGCGGGGTTGAGCTGCAACGACGAAAGCCCGGCCAGGCGCTGTATCTCCGCCCCGACCCGGGCGAAGGCGGCGGCCCGCCCGGGTTCGAGGTCGGTCAGCTGCGCGGTCAACGGGGTCCCCGGCGACAGCCCGACGAGGTGCCGGTACGACCGGATCTCCTGCACGACCGCCTGGACCGCTTCCATCAGCGCGAGCGCCTCCGCGTCGGCGGCCCTCGCGCCCGGGACCGGGTACCGCGCGGTGATCAGCATCCGGTCGCCACCGAGGTGGCGGGCGATCTCCTCCGTGATGAACGGCATGACCGGATGGAGCAGCTTGAGCGCCTCGAGCAGCACGCCCCGGGCCACCGCGCGCACGTCGGCCGCGCGCCGCCCGGCCACGGCC
>JAJXUY010000490.1 GCA_021782525.1 Acidobacteriota bacterium
AGCGAGGCGGCCCACGCGCGGGCGGCGGCCGTCTCGTCGCACCCCGACTCGACGTCCAGCGGGAGCGCCTCGCCGTTGTGCTCGAGGCGTACGAGCCGCGTGTGCTCGCGCTCGAGCACCGCGCGCCCCACCCCGCCGGCGCGCTCGACGGTGCACTCGACGTACAGCTCGGTCCGGGTGCGCTCGACCTCGACCGTGAGCGCGCCGCGCTCGACCAGCGCCGCGGCGCCGCGCAGCGTGGCCTCGCCGGCGCCGCGGAAGCACTCCAGCTTGCACGAGGCGTCCTCGAGCATCGCGCCGATCGCGAGCGCCCAGAGGATGCCGGTGCGGCGGCCGGAGTTCGGGATCCCGACCGCGTAGCAGTTCTTGTACATGCGCGGGTCGCACACGAGGTGCACGCGGCGGATCTCGCCGCCGGCGAGCGCCGCCGCGGACGCGGCCGCGTAGGCGACCGCGGCGGGCTCGGTGCAGCCGAGCGCCGGCCGCCACTCGGCCGCCAGCAGATGCGAGAGGTCGGCGTGTCCCGTGTGCGTCATCGCCGGCGCTCAGGCCGCCGGATCGGGCCCGGCCGGCGCCGACCGGCGGGTCGCATCGAGCAGCGCGGCGATCACGAGCGAGAGGATCGTCCCCGTAATCACGGTGAACACCGGCACGAGCATCGCCTGCACCCCGGGCGAGATCATCGTGCGGGTCATCTTTTCGGCCTGCGCCATCTGCGACTCGGCGAGGCCGGCCGCGGCCCACTTCGCCCGCAGCATCTCGATCATGTACTCGGCGAAGTTGACGTTGATGAACTTGAAGTGGAGGAAGGTGTAGACGGCGCTCATCAGCCCGGAGTAGAGCGAGATCAACACGCCCGCGCCGAGTCGTTGGCCGAACCCGAGCGGGCGGTCCGGCTTCTCGTCGCGGACGGCCCTGATCCCGAGCCAGAGGACGACCGCCTGGATGGCGATCCCAAGCCACTGCACGTACTGGCCGGTCGCGAGGTGCTCGGTTTGGAGGCCGGTGAAGAACATGGCGAGCTGCAGGACGACCGTGGCGATCGTCATGACCAACGCGTAGAAGAACCTGGTGCTCATCGCGCTCTCCCGTGCCCGCGTCGCGGGTTCCGTGGCGCGCAGAGTAGCACCCCGGGGGCGGCGCGGCGCGGTATGATCACGACCCCGGGAGGGGACGCCGTCACGCGCTACCGCTGCCTGATCATCGACCACGACGACACCGCCGTCGACAGCACGAGACGGGTGCACTACCCGGCGCACGTCCGCTCGATGGAGGTGCTGCGGCCCGGCTCACCGCCGATCGACATCGATACCTGGTTCGCCAAGAACTGCGACCCCGGGATCATGGAGTTCCTCGCCGGGGAGCTCGCCCTGACTCCCGAGGAGCTGGCGGTGGAGCATCGGATCTGGCGCACGTTCACCGAGCGCGAAACGCCCCGCTTCTACCCGGGGTTCCTGGAGGCGCTCGCTGCGTACAAGGCCGAAGGAGGTCGTGTCGTCGTCGTCTCGCACTCGGAGAGCCACGTGATCGAGGCCCACTACCGCGCCGCCGACGGCGGCGGCGCGATGCCGGACCTGGTGTTCGGCTGGGAGCTCGGGGCCGAGCAGCGCAAGCCGAGCCCGTACCCGGTGCACGAGACGATCCGTCGCCTCGGCCTGGCGCCGCGCGACGTTCTCGTCGTCGATGACCTCACCCCGGGCGTGGTCATGGCCCGCGCCGCGGGCGTGGACGCGGCCGCGGCCGGCTGGGCCCACGACATCCCGGCGATCCGCGAGTTCATGGCGGGCGCGTGCGTCGCCTACTTTGCCACGGTCGCCGAGTTCGCCGAGTTCATCGTGCGCTGAACCCCGCCCCGGCGCCGCCTGCGCCGCGATCGGAACGGATCGCCGCGGCTCGGCCGCTGGGGCTATACTCGGCGCCGCATGCCCGAGGGTCCGCCGTCCCACCGGTTCGATGGCGAGATCGACGCCGCGGCGGAGGTGGCGCGCCTGCAAGAACGCCTCGCGGCGGCCGAGCGTGAGGCGGCCGCCGCGAACGAACGCCAGCTCGAGCTGGTGCGGGTCGGGATCGCGCTGACGGGCGAACGAGACCTCGAGCGGCTGTTGCAGCTGATCCTCTCGACCGCCCGCGAGCTGGTCGGCGCCGACGCGGGCTCGTTGTTCCTCATCGAGGACCGCAACGGGAGCAGCCTGCTGCGGTTCGTCCTCGCGCAGAACGACTCGGTGGCCGCGACGATGGTCACGACCACGATGCCAATGGACACGAGCTCATTGGCGGGCTACGTCGCGGCGACCGGCGAGCTCGTGACCGTCGCCGACGCTCGTCTTCTCGCCGACGACGTGCCGTACCGCTTCAACCGGAGCTTCGACCTCGCGATCGGCTACCACACGCGCTCGGTGCTCGCCGCGCCGATCGCCACCCGTTCCGACCAGGTGATCGGCGTGCTGCAACTGATCAACCGCAAGGCCGCGCCGGGCGACCGCATCCTCTCGCAGGAGGCCGCCGACCGCCTGGTGCGGC
>JAJXUY010000491.1 GCA_021782525.1 Acidobacteriota bacterium
CTGGGCCCACGTCCCCCCGGCGATCGTTCCGAGCCGTCTCGGGAAGGCGGCCCCACCCCTCGCGCGCAGCCGCTCCCGGGCGCGGACCCGATCGCAGCGGATCGTAACACGCCTCGATCGGCGTCCAGGCTTTTCGGCACGGTCTCCCGCACCGCTGCGGTCGCCGGCGAAACAGTCGCCGCCGTGCTACGATGCGATGTCAGCACTCGCGAAGCCTATGCTCGAAGGGATCTCCGCCGTCACCTGGTTCCCGCCGCAGGATCCCCCGGAATGCCTCGTCTGTCGCGCCGCCCGGGCCCGGCTCTCGCCGGCCGGCGCGGCGGCGGCCGGCGAGGTGGCGATCGAGCTGCTGGCGCGAGTTGAGGTCGCGGCGATCCTGCACTCGGCGCTCGCCGGCCTCGCCCGGATGGTCGCCGCGGCCCGGGTTTCCGTGCTGACGCCGGAGACGGCCGGGCGCTGGCGGGTGTTCGCCAGCTCGGCCGGCCACGAGACGCTCGACGTCGTGGTCGAGTCCGAGCGCTACCCGGAGCTCCGCGAGGTGCGCCGGACCGGGGTGCCGTACATCGCCCGCGATCTCGGCGCCGCCGAGTTGCGCGAGGCGCGCGCGCTGATCGAGTCGGCCGGCGTGCGCGGGCTGGCCGCGTACCCCGTCTTCGTGGCGACCCCGGGCTCGGAGCCCGCCGTGCTCAAGGCGGCGTTCTACGAGCCGGTCCCCGATGAGCTGCTGGCGCTCGCCACGCTGACCGCGCACCTGCTCGTGCACCGTCTTTCCCGCCTTCCGGCGAGCGAGGTCGCGCGCCAGCTCGGAATGACGCCGCCGCCGCCGGCGACGCCCGATGCGGCGTACCTTCTCAACCTCCTGCCGTTGCCGGCGCTGATCCTCGACGCGGCGGACAACGTCCAGCGTGCCAATGTCCGCGCCGGGCGGCTCCTACGCGGACACGAGCCCGTCCCTCACGACGAGACGTTTCCGCTGCACCTCGTCCCCCGCGAGGCGGAGCCGAACACCACGCGCTGGGACGCGCAGGTGACGGCAGCCAAGGGCGCGCTCAACGTGCTGGCGTGGTCCAGCCGCCTGACCGGGGACCGGCGCCTGATCCTCATCGAGCCGGACCCCGAGGCGGGCCGGCGGGCGCGCGAGCGGACGATCCGCCGGACGCTCGCCGAGAAGCTGCACGAACTCGAGCAGGCGAACACGCTCCTGGCGGAGTACGCCCGCATGCGCGACCGCTTCGTCTCCGACGCCGCCCACGAGCTCAAGACGCCGCTCGCCATCATGCGCTCGTACCTCGAGACCCTCGCCGACGATCTCGCGGCGGGCCTCTCCGACCAGCAGCGCGAGTTCCTGCAGGCGGCGACCGTCGGTGCGCGCCGCCTCCAGCGCCTCATCGACGGGCTGCTCGACCTCGCGGCGCTCGAGGCGGGACGTCTGCCGCTGGCGCTCGGCCCGGTGCCGAGCGCGGAGGTGGTGGCCGCCGTGCTCGACGAGCTGCGCCCCGTCGCCGCGGCGGCCCGGGTCTCGCTGTCCGCCGCGGCCTCCGTCAAGGTCGACCTGCGGGCGGATCGCGAGCGCCTCGGTCAGATCCTGCGCAACCTCGTCGAAAACGGCGTCAAGTATACCGGGCCGGGCGGCGAGGTCGCGGTCAGCGTCGAGGCGCACGGCGACCGCGCCGTGGTGTGCGTGCGCGACACCGGGGTCGGGATCTCCCCCGAGCACCTGCCCCGCATCTTCGACGAGTTCGTGCGCGTGCCCGGGCGCCGGCCGGCCGAGGGGGCGGGGCTCGGCCTGGCGATCGTGCGCCGTCTGGCGCTCGCGATGGGCGGCCGCGCCTGGGCGGAGAGCGCTCTCGGGGCGGGAAGCACCTTCTTCGTCGAGCTGCCGGTGTGGACGGGCGAGGAATGACCGCGGTCGAGGCGGCCCGGCGCCTGCTCGCCTCCCCCCTGTTGCGGGCGGTCGGCCGGGTCGCGGGGCACGGCGACGTGTTCCTCACCGGAGGCGCGCTGCGCGACCGCCTCCTCGGCCGGCCGACGCACGACCTCGATCTCGCCGTCACCGCCGACCCGGGCGAGGCCGCCGCGGCGCTTGCCCGCCGCTTCCGCGGCCGCTGCTTTCCCCTCGGCCGGCCGCCGCTGGTGACGTGGCGGGTCGTAACCAGGCGCCTGCAACTCGACGTCTGGGGGATCACTGAAGGGATCGAGCAAGACGTCTTGCGCCGCGACTTCACGGTCAACGCGATCTTCTGGCGGCTGCCGCGCGGGCCGCTACTCGACCTTACCGGAGGCCTCGACGACCTCGCGGCAGGCACGCTCCGCGTGATCCGAGCCGAGAACCTGCGCGACGACCCGTTGCGCGTGCTGCGCGGCGTCCGCCTGCTCGCCACCCACCCCGGTCTCCGGCTGACCGGCGAAAGCGAGCGCTTGCTCGCGGGGGCGGCCAGGGGCCTGCGCGGCGTCGCGCGCGAGCGGGTGTGCGACGAACTCGGCCGGCTCCTCGCCGGACCGGGGACCGCGC
>JAJXUY010000492.1 GCA_021782525.1 Acidobacteriota bacterium
ACCTGACAGTCGCGGATATTTCGGGCCGTACGGCGGACGCTTCGTGCCCGAGACGTTGATGGCGCCCCTGGCCGAGCTGACCGCGGCGTGGCAGGAGGCGCGGCGCGACCGCGGCTTCCGGCGTGAGCTGGCCGGGCTCCTGGCCACGTACTGCGGCCGCCCGACCCCGATCTCGTTCGCGGCGCGGCTGACCGACCACCTCGGCGGCGCGCGGGTCTACCTCAAGCGCGAGGACCTCTGCCACACCGGGGCGCACAAGATCAACAACGCGGTCGGGCAGTGCCTGCTGGCGCGCCGGATGGGGAAGGCACGGGTGATCGCCGAGACCGGCGCCGGCCAGCACGGCGTCGCGGTCGCCACCGCCGCCGCCCTGCTCGGGTTGCAGTGCCGGGTGTACATGGGCACCGAGGACGAGCGCCGCCAGGCGCTCAACGTCTATCGGATGAAGCTGCTCGGGGCCGAGGTGGTCGGCGTCGACGCCGGCGCGCGGACGCTCAAGGACGCGATCAACGAATCGCTGCGAGACTGGGTGTCCAACGTGGCGACGACGCACTACGTGCTCGGCTCGGTGCTCGGGCCGCACCCGTACCCGGTGATGGTGCGTGAGTTCCAGTCGGTGATCGGCAGCGAGGCGCTGCTCCAGATCCGCTCGCAGCACCGCTCGCTCCCGCGCCTGGTGGTGGCGTGCGTCGGGGGCGGCTCCAACGCCGCCGGCATCTTCTCCGCGTTCGTGCCGTACCGGCAGGTCGAGCTAGTCGGCGTCGAGGCGGGTGGGCGCGGCACACGCCTCGGCGAGCACGCGGCGCGCTTCGCGGGCGGCGCACCGGGCGTCGTCCACGGGACGCGCAGCTACGTCCTCCAGGACCAGGACGGCCAGCTCTCGCCGACGCACTCGGTGTCGGCCGGCCTCGACTACCCGGCGGTCGGCCCCGAGCACGCGTTCTGGCACGACTCCCGCCGGGTCTCGTACGTGCGGGTCGGCGACCGCGAGGCGCTCGACGCCTTCCACCTCCTCTCCGAGTTGGAGGGGATCGTGCCGGCGCTCGAGAGCGCCCACGCCGTTGCGTACGTGGCGCGGGTGGCGCCGCGCATGGGGGGCGGCGAGGCGGTGCTGGTGAACGTCTCGGGGCGCGGCGACAAGGACGTCGTCGAGGTGGCCCGGATCGAGGGGGTGACGCTGTGAGCGGCCGGATCGAGAAGGCGTTCGCCCGGGCGCGCAAGGCGCGCCGGGCCGCGTTCATCCCGTACATCACCGCGGGCGACCCGGCTCCGGCCCGCACCGTCGTGCTCGCGCGCGCCCTCGAGCGCGCCGGCGCCGACATCCTCGAGCTCGGCGTGCCGTTCACCGACCCGATCGCCGACGGCCCCACCAACCAGCGCGCGGCCGAGCGGTCGCTCGCCGCGGGCACGACGCTCACCGGCGTCCTCGGCATCGTGCGCGAGCTGCGCTACTCCTCCGAGCTGCCGGTCGTGCTGTTCTCCTACTTCAACCCCGTGCACGCCTACGGGCTGGCCCGGTTCGCGATCGACGCGGCCGCGGCCGGGGTGGACGGCGTGCTGTTCACCGACGTCCCGGTCGAGGAGGCGGGGCCGGCGCACGAGGCGCTGCGGCGCGTCGGCGTCGATCTCGTGCTCCTGCTGGCGCCGACCTCGACGCGCGAGCGCGCCAGGGCGGTGCGCCGGCTCGCCGGGAGCTTCGTCTACTTCGTCGCGCGCGCCGGCGTCACCGGCGAGCGGTCCGCGCTCGAGGAGGGACTCGAGGACCAGGTGCGGCTGGCGCGCAAGCTGACGAAGACGCGGGTGGCGGTCGGGTTCGGCGTCTCGACCCCGGAGCAGGTGGCGGCGGTGGCGCGCTTCGCCGACGGCGTTGTCGTCGGCTCGGTGCTGGTGCGGCGCATCGGCGAGCTCGGCGACGTGCCCGAGCTGCCCGGTGAGCTGGAGGCGATGGCGCGCTCGCTCGCCTTGGCGACCCGGAGGCGGTAAGGCGGGGCTCGGCAGCGACGAGTTCCGGAAGGCGGTGAAAGGGAAGAGGGAAGAGGGCAAAGGGACTACAGAGGCGCGATCGGGCTGGTCGTTGTCTTCCCTTTCCCCTTTTCCTTCTTCCCTTTGCCCGTTCTCGGGCGGGTGGGAGGCGGCATGATCATCGAGCGGGACGGGGTGGCGCTGTATGCGGTGGTCGAGGGCGACGGCGAGCCGGTCGTGCTGCTGCACGGTCACACACTCGACCTGCGCGTCTGGGACGAGGTCGTCCCGGCGCTGGTCGCGGCCGGGTTGCGGGCGATCCGATACGACCAGCGCGGGCACGGCCGCAGCGCCTCGCCGCCGTCGGGGTACCGTTGGGGGGACCATGCGGCCGACCTCGCGGAGGTGATCGGACGCGTCGCCGGCGGGCCGGCCCACGTCGTCGGGCTCTCCAAGGGCGGCGGGATCGCGCTGGAGCTCGCGGTCCGGCGTCCGGAGCTGGTGCGCTCGCTCGCCGTGATCGGCCCGCTCGTGCCCGACGCACCG
>JAJXUY010000493.1 GCA_021782525.1 Acidobacteriota bacterium
GGATGCGTTCGAGGCCGCGGTGCTCGCGCGCTGGCAGGAGACGATCGCCGGCGGTGGCACGCCGCAGGAGGAGGCGGTCTGGGTCACGGCCGGTGGGACCCGCACCCTCCGTGTGATGCGGCCGATCATGACCGGGTCGCTCTGCCTCTCGTGCCACGGCGACCCCGACCTCTTCGTCCGCGACGTGCGCGCCGAGCTGGCTAAGCGCTACCCGCACGACCATGCGACCGGCTATCGCGAGGGCGAGCTGCGCGGCGCGGTCTCGGTCACCGTCGTGCCGTGACCGCCCGCGGTCGCCGGCCGCGGTCGCCCTTCACAGAGCGTTCACACCGCGGCCGTACAACGGTCGGCGTGGCGGACGGCGGGCCGGCGAGACCGGCGGACGGGTTCGGCCCCACAAGGGAGGTAGCGCACGATGACTCGCTCGAGAATGGGACGGTTCCTCGGTTCGACCGCAGCGGCCTTGCTCGTCTCCGGGGGGCTCGCGTTCGGCCAGACCACGATTACCGGGGCGGGCGCCACGTTCCCCTACCCGGTCTACGCGAAGTGGGCCGCGGCGTACGCCAAGAAGACCGGCGTCCACCTCAACTACCAGTCGATCGGATCGGGCGGCGGCATCGCCCAGATCAAGGCCAAGACCGTGGACTTTGGCGCCTCCGACGCACCGCTCACCAAGCAACAGCTCGACGAGATCGGCCTCATCCAGTGGCCGATGGTCATGGGCGGCGTGGTGCCGGTGCTCAACGTGCCCGGGGTCAAGCCCGGCGAGGTCAAGCTCACCGCCCCGCTCCTCGCCGACATCTTCCTCGGCAAGGTGGCCAACTGGAACGCCCCGGCGATCGCCGCGGTCAACCCCGGCGTCAAGCTCCCCGACCTCGCAATCACGGTCGTGCACCGTGCGGACGGCTCCGGGACAACGTGGATCTTCACCAACTTCCTCGACAAGGTGTCGCCCGACTGGCACGCGAAAGTCGGCACCAGCACCGCGGTCTCCTGGCCGACCGGGGTCGGCGGCAAGGGGAACGAGGGGGTTTCCGCGTACGTGCTGCGCATCAACGGCGCGATCGGCTACGTCGAGTACGCCTACGCCTTGCAGAACCACATGACGTACGCGATGCTGCAGAACCGCGCCGGGAACTACGTCGCGCCCACGAGCCAAGCGTTTCAGGCCGCCGCGGCCAACGCCAACTGGAACGACGCGCCCGGCTACTTCCTGGTGTTGACCGACCAGCCCGGCGCCCAGAGTTGGCCGATCACCGGCGCCTCGTTCATCCTGTTCTACAAGGATCAGGCGGACCCGGCAAAGGCGAAGGCGGTGCTCTCGTTCTTCGCCTGGTGCTACGCCAACGGTCAGAAGATGGCCGAGTCGCTCGACTACGTGCCGATGCCGAAGAACGTCGCCGACCTGATGGAGACCAACTGGACCTCGGCGGTGCGCTCGGCCGGCCAGGTCGTCTGGAAGTGACGTGAGCCGCACCGAACCCCGTGGCGGGGCGGCCGCCGAGGCGGCCGTCCCGGCCGCGGGCGGCCTCCCCCGGCGGGCGCACGGCCGGGCGCCGCTCGTGGCGGAGGGCCTGTTCCGCACCGCGGCGCTGACCAGCGCCGCGGTCGTGCTCGTCGTCATGGCCGGGTTGCTGGCCGTGTTGGTGTACCGCTCGCGGCTGTCGATCGACCGCTTCGGCTGGAGCTTCCTCTGGTCCGCCGCCTGGGACCCGGTGCGGGACAACTTCGGCGCGGCGAGCAGCATCTTCGGCACGCTCGCCGCCACCGCGATCGCGATGGTCATCGCGGTCCCGCTCAGCCTCGTGATCGCCCTCTTCCTCGTCGAGGTCGCGCCGCCCCGCCTCGCCAAGCCCGTGGGCTACGGCATCGAACTGCTCGCCGCGATCCCCAGCATCATCTACGGCATGTGGGGGCTGTTCGTGCTCGCGCCGCTGATGGCGGACCACGTGCAACCGGTGCTGCAGAGGTTCCTCGGCCGGCTGCCGCTGTTCTCTGGGCCGCCGATGGGGATCGGGATCCTGACCGCCGGTCTCGTGCTCGCCCTGATGGTGCTGCCGTTCATCACGGCCGTGGCCCGCGACGTCTTCGCGCTGGTGCCCGCCGTCATGAAAGAGGCGGGGTACGGCCTGGGGGCGACGACGTGGGAGGTGGCCCGCAAGGTGACCGTGGGCTACGGCATGAAGGGCCTGGTCGGCGGCGTCTTCCTCGGCCTCGGCCGGGCGATCGGCGAGACGATGGCGGTCACCTTCGTGATCGGCAACGACCACCGCATCTCGGCGTCGCTGTTCGCCTCCGGTAACTCGATCGCCTCGACGCTCGCCAACGAGTTCACCGAGGCCTCGGAGCCGGTCTACCTCTCGGCGCTGGTCGAGCTCGGGCTCATCCTTTTCGTGGTGACGCTCGTGGTCCAGGTGCTGGCGCAGCTCTGGCTGACCCGCCTCGGGCGGCGGGCCGGGAGCGCCTCGTGAGGCGCCGGCCCGCCTGGCCGAGAAAGGCTGCGGACGG
>JAJXUY010000494.1 GCA_021782525.1 Acidobacteriota bacterium
GCGGCGTGATCGAGCACGCGCTCGAGCGCGGCCCCGGCTACCTGCCGCCGAACGAGGCGTTCGCGGCGCTTGCCGAGGCGGGGATCGCCGTGGCGCCGTTCCGCGTCGTCCGTGACCCGGATCGCCTCGCCGAGGCGGCCGCCGAGCTCGGTTTCCCGGTCGTGCTCAAGGCGTTCGGGGAGGCGCTGGTGCACAAGAGCGAGCTGGGCGCCGTCGCGCTCGGCCTCGGCGACGCCGGGGCGCTGGCGGCGGCGGTCGCGGCGATGGCGTCGCGCCTCACTGCCGCCGGCGTGCACCCCGATGGCTACCTCCTACAACGCCAGATCGCCGGCGGCCGCGAGGCGATCCTCGGCGTCACCCGGGACCCGGTCATCGGTCCGCTGGTGATGGCCGGGCTCGGCGGCGTCGCGGTCGAGGTGTGGCACGACGTCGCCTTCCGCGTCGCACCGATCGCGGAGGCGGACGCGCGCGCGATGGTCGCCGAGCTGCGCGGCGCGCCGTTGCTCGGCGCGTTTCGCGGCCGGCCCGCGGGCGACGTCGCGGCGCTCGAGCGCGCGCTCGTACGGCTCGCGGCGCTCGCGGCGGCCTACCCCGAGATCGCGGAGTGCGACGTCAACCCACTACTCGTGCTCGACCAGGGCCAGGGCTGCATCGCGGTCGACGCGCGTATCCGCCTCGCCTGAGCCCGACCGTTGCCGGTCATTCGCCGGCTACCCGGCCGCGCTCGGAAACGGTCCGACGCGCTCGCAGCGCTGGGCGAGGAGCGCGGGGAGATCGACCAGCTCCGCGAGCGTCCGGTGCCGTCGGGGGTGCAGCCACTCGGGGGCGACCTCGGCCGCGGGGGCGAGGGCGAAGCGGCGCTCGGCGAGGCGCGGGTGTGGCAGCGTCAGCGCGGCCGACTCGACGACCAGCCCGGGGGCGAGCAGGAGGTCGAGGTCGAGCGGGCGCGGCCCCCAGCGCTCCGCGTGAGCGCGTTTCCGCCCGGCGGCCGCCTCGAGCCGTTGTGCCAGTTCCAGCACCGCGAGCGGGCGGGTGGCGGATTCCACTAGCAGGGCGGCGTTGAGGAAGTCGGGTTGCTCGGGCCCGAGCGGTGCGCTGCGCCACAACCCCGAGCGCGCGAGCACGCGCAGCTCGCGCGCGAAGCTGGTGGCCGCGGCCGCGAACGCGCGCGGCACGTCACCCGCGTTGCCGCCGAGCCCGATCACCAGTTGCACGCCACCACTCCCGCCATGCGGGCATCATAGGTGAAGCGCGAGGGGTCAGGGGCGGCAATAAGGGAAAAGGGACTGCAAGACCCGTATCAGTTGTGTCTCGGTCCTTCTCTTGCCCACTTCATTCCTTCCGCTTCTCTCTTCCATTTGTCCTGTTCCCGCCACTCCTTGGGCTGAGCTGCGGCCGCTAAGGCGCGTCGTCCTCGGGGAACAGCGTCGGTTGCGGGCGGACCAGCGGCTCGAGGCGCGCCATGACGACGTCGCCCCAGGCGGCGTGGTCGTCCGGCGGCAGGCGCAGGGCGTCGAGGCCGCGCCGGTCGAGCTGTTCGTCGAGGAGCGCGTCAATGTCGCGCTGGAACGCGATGTCGGTGTCGCGCACGCCGTCCCAGCGCGGCGTCGTCCAGATCGGTACCTTGACCAGGAGGTCGTAGGTGGCCAGCCACCACTCGAGCAGCGGCTCCCACCCCGCCTGCGTCCCCGCGGCGTGGAGGAGGTAGCAGTAGTTGTCGAGCACGGAGCGGTCGCACAGCACGAGCGGGTGGCCGGCCTCGGCCTCGATCTCCCACGCCATCTGCGTGTGCAGGATCCACCCCTGCGCCGCGAGCGAGGTCTCGCGGTTGATCGGCAGCGGGCAGCGGCGCGCCACCTCGCGCACCAGCTCGACGTCGACATCGCGGCGCTTGAGGCGGGCCGCGAGTTCGAAGCAGAGCGTGGTCTTGCCGACACCGTGGGTGCCGATCAGCGCGACCTTCACGTCGCCACCCCGCGCTCGGCCGCGGCCAGGGCGGCGAGCAGGGCGGCGCCGTCGCGCGGCCTCTGGTTCGGGTCCTTGGCGAGGCAGCGCACGATCAGGTGGGCGAGCGCGGGCTCGAGGTCGGGGGCGAGAGCCTGCGGGTCGGGAGGCGGCTGCTCCAGGTGTGCGCGCAAGATGTTGCCGGTGGCGAACGGCAGCGTGCCGGTGGCCATCTGGAAGAACGTGACGCCGAGGGCGTAGACGTCGGTGCGCGCGTCCGGCGCCTCGCCGAGCACCTGCTCCGGCGCCATGTAGAACGGCGTGCCGGTGGCGCCCGAGGCGGAGAGATCGAGCTCGTCGAGCCGGCGCGCGATGCCGAAGTCGAGGATCTTCACCTGGCGCCGGTCGGCGAGGATCATGTTGGCCGGTTTGAGGTCGCGGTGCACGATTTGGCGCGTGTGGGCGTAGCTCGCCGCGTCGCCGATCTGCCGCATCAGCGGGAGCAGGTGGCGGCGCACGAACGGCGGCTCCTCGCGCACCAGCTGCAACAACGTCGGCCCCGAG
>JAJXUY010000495.1 GCA_021782525.1 Acidobacteriota bacterium
GAAGCTGCACCGGAGGATCCTCGAGCTCGGTCCCGAGCAGGCCGAGTTCGTGGCGCCGTGCATCGACGCGCTGATCGCCGCGGGGCGCAAATCCCAGGCGGTCGAGCTGGCCAAACAGGCGCTCGCCACGAGCCGGGGGGGGATCGAGCTGCAGCGTGCGGCGGCGCGGGCGCTCGTCGAGTCGGGCGAGAGGGATGAGGCCGCCAAACTCCTCGAGGGGCTGATCGGGAGCGCCGGCGAGCGCACCGACGTCATCCAGTTGTACGGCGACGTGATGATCGGATCGACGTTGGGGGCCGACGCAAAGACCCGGTTACTGCCGCTCGTCGACCGGTTGCTGAAAGTCCGCGACATGGCGCGGGCGGCCACGCTGGTGAAGAAACTGGTGGCCAGCGTTCCCGGCGACCCGGAGGTGCTCGAGCGCGCGCTCGCGGTTTTCGAGGAGCTCGAGGACACCGTCGCGCTGGTGGGCATCGGGAAGGCGCTGGCCGAGGGGTACCTCGGCGCCGGGCGGCGTGCCGACGCGGTCGCCGTCTACCGCCGTCTCGCGGCCGAGGCCCCGGCCGACCGCGAACTCGCGATGCGGCTGGCCGAGCTCGACGGCGGGCCTCCCGCTCCCCTCCGCGAGGCGGCGCCCCCCGCGCCTCGCGTCGAGCCCGCCGACGAGGAGCTCGAGTTCGTAGACGTCGACCTCGGACCGGCGGCCGACGAGGCGGCCGAGGCCGCAGCGCCGCCGCCGCCGCGCCGGGAGCCGGAGCCGCAACCGGCCGCTGCGCTCACCGAGCCGTCGCTCGCGTCCGCCAACGCGAAGGAGCTGTTCGCCGAGGCCGTCGTCTTCGCCAAGTACGGCCTGACCGACAAGGCCGTCGTGCACCTCCAGCGCCTCCTCGCGCTCGACCCCGCCCACGAGGAGGGTAAAGAGCTGCTCGCGTCGCTGGGTGTCGTCCCGGCCGTGCGTCCCCCCGCCCCGGAGGAGCCTCCGGTGGCCTCTCCGCCTCCGGCAGCGGTGACCTCGGCACCGATCCCGAACCCGCCGGTCGAATTTCCGGCCGCCGTGGCCGCCGTCGTGCCGGCCGACCCGGCGTTCGATCCGTTCTCCGGCATGGCGCCGCTCCCGCCGGCGGCGGCGCCGCCGGCGAACGTCGGGCCCCCGGCGACGTTCGAGCTGTCGCGGCCGGTGCCCGAACTCGACCTGGGCGGGCTCGGGACGCCCCTGCCGGCGAGCCGTCCTCGGCGCGAGCCGGCGCCCGCGGCCGCGCTGCCATCGTTCGACGACCTGCTCGTGCCTCCCGCCCCGCCGTTGCGCGCCGACCCGGCCAGCTCGAACGGCCGCACCGTGCGCCTCGACGATCTCGAGGCGATCCTGGGGCTGCGCCAGCCGGCCCGGAGGCGCTCCCCGGCGCCCCGGGACGGTGCCGCTGCGACGCCGGCCGCGAGCGAGATCGGGGACGGGAGCGAGGGCGTGGCGACGGCCCGTCCGACCGAGGCCGCCCCTCCGCCCGAGCCGTTCGAGGCGCCGGACGTGGCGATGCAGCAGATCGAGGTCTCCGCCGTGCTCGCCGGGCCGAGCCAGGAGCAGCTGCGCGAGCTCGACTTCCTCATCCAGCAGGGCCTCCTCGACGACGCCGCCAAGTTGCTGCAGCGGCTCGGCGACGCCTATCCCGAGCACCCCGACGTGCTGGCGCGGCAGGCGATGCTCAAGGCGCGGGGGTGGGACGAGGAGCGCCGGGGGAAGGAGACGGCCACGGCGGCCGAGCTGTTCAGCGAGGAGGAACAGTTCTTCGACCTCGCGGCCGAGCTGGAGAAGGAGCTCGCGGACGAGGAGCTGGTCGCTGAGGCGACGGGGTCGGGCAAGTCGAACGAGGTTTCGATCGAGGAGCTGTTCAAGGAGTTCCAGCGCGGTGTCGCCGAGCAGGTGGAGGAGGAGGACTTCGACACCCACTTCAACCTCGGCCTGGCGTACCGCGAGATGGGGCTGTTGGAGGAGGCGATCGGCGAGTTCCAGCTCTCCGCCAGGTCCCCCGACTACCTGATGGAAAGCGCCAGCATGATCGGCGCCTGCTACCTCGAGAACGGCCTGGCGGAGCAGGCGGCCGAGTGGTACCAGCGAGCCCTGACCGCGCCCGCCCTCCCCCCCGAGGCGGAACTGGGGCTGCGCTACGAGCTCGGTCGTGCCCACGAGCTGGCGGGGAACACCACCGCGGCGCTCGCGTGTTTCAGCGAGGTCCTCGCGATCAACCCCGCCTTCCGCGACGTCGTCGCCCGGGTCTCCAAGCTGCGCAGCAATTGAAGGCGCCCGGCGGTCCGGCCGGCGTCGCCCTACATCTCGTCGGTGACGAGGATCGGCATGCCGGCGCGTAGCAGGTGGTGAATACGGCGCGCGTCCGCGTCGCGCATCGCCAGCGTGATGGCGGGGATGTGGTTCTGGCCGCGGCCGCGCAGCCGGCGCCAGCCGTCGCGCACCGCCGCCAGCAGCGTCTGCCAGCGGGTCTGTGGCGGCA